>CAMDKE010000034.1 GCA_945901215.1 Comamonas sp. lk | reverse complement strand
AGGGTCGAGGTTCGCCCAAAAGTCACGCAGTTGCGTGAGTTCGCGCACTTGCAATGGGCTAAGAGTCAGCGTCTCATATGCCGTACCTATCTGTTCAGCAGATGGGAGTGCGTTCAAAGCTTCCACCCATTGCCGGGATTTCAAGGCCGTCTTGGTCCATTTGCTGGCGATGGACCAGTCTGTGTCGCGGCTTATTTTTCCTAAACGAAGGGCCAATTTGCGCTGCTCGCGCAGAAGCTCAAAGATGGCGTTGCGCTGCGCGGCGATGTCGGACTTTTGGTAGTCGATTTGCCGGTTCAGAATGGGGTGGTGTGCTTTCCCTTGGTACGGGTCGGCGTCGTAATAAAAAATCCGGTAGACGTGCTGGTGCCAGGTCTTTCGCTCAGCGTTTGGTATGTGCCTGAGACTGGTGACGTGGTTGCGGCACATGATCCGCAGGCAATTGACAATACCCCGGGGTGTGTCGCAGTGCTTGGGTGCCACCAGCTTAGGCAGGCGTTTTAGGAAGTACGCGCCGTCTATCAGGATGGCGATAGGCCCCGCGTTCATGGCTGACCCTCACAAACACCGTGGGTCAGAAATGAGAAAGCCCCAGGGGTTCGGCACACTCTCGGAATCGGTGAGAGGGCGTACTGCCAAGGGGCGGATGTTCTTTGAATTATAGCCAAGGGAAAGTTTCGCGCGACCTTGGTAGAAACCCTCAACGCGACGCAAACCATTGTCCTTACGCCAGGTAAATGGTTGCGGTCGCGCAATAAGTCTGCTTGTTTCATGATGTTCCTTGTTGACAAGCGTTTCCCACCACGGTGTTGAACTGCGCACGCACTGCGTCGGCAAAGTCTTGCTGCATGGCAAACACGTCGGTGAATTCGGCAAAGGCCCAGCGGCCGTAGCGGCGCAGGTGGTTGACGCCGGGCAGCCAGCGGGTTTCCATGGCGGCGCGTTTGTCTTTGGCGTCTTCGCCCCGGTAGCCTTTGACTTCCACCACCAGGTTGAGCAGGTCGTCGTCGGCGCGGCCATCGTCTATGCGCAAGATGAAGTCGGGCCGGTAGTGCCGTGCCTCAGCGCCCAGCAGGTAGGGCACTTCAAAGCCGAGGTTATGGTTTTTGACGTAGGCGCGCACCTGCGGGTGCGCCTCGGCGGCGCGGCAAAACTCAGCCTCCCAGTCACTGTCCATAAGGAGCCAGTTCAGGTGGCAGTGGCTGGCGCTGGCCGCCCAGCGTTCGGTCTTGCTGGTGGTGAAGTTGACGTGGGCGGTGCTGCCCGTGGGGTTGTACGGGTCCAGCAGCGCTTGGATGTGGCTTTGGCCTTGAGCTACAGCGGCGCGGTTGATGGCCTGGTGGATGCGCTCGCAGGCGCGGTCGGCTAGTTGCAGGTAGCACAGCTGCGCCGGGTAGGTGCCGCCCACGCAGACCAGGTGCTGCTCCAGCCACTGTTTGACGATGCGTTTGAGCTGCCCGAACAGGTGCAGCTTGGGCGGCTCGCCGGGGTCGCGAAAGCGAGTGAACAGCAGATGCCGAGTCAGGTGCATCAGCAGGGTCGGTTGGCGCATGCTTTTGGTATGCACCAGCGTCAGGTCTACCCCCGCGCCGATGATGCCTTCTTGCCGGTTGATGGTGGGGCCGATTGCCTCGGGGCTCAGCCGATAGGTGGAGTCGTCGTTAAATACCGCACCGAGTTGTGCGTCGGGCAGCACCACGCGGTAGCCCTGCACCCGGGGGAAGCGAATTTCCAGGGCGTTGCGCTCGGGCTTCATGGCTTTAACCTGCACGGTTTCGCGCGGCGGTGTGGGTTTGACGATGGTGGGTTCGGCGTTGAAGTCAAAGGGGATGCCCAGCACGTCGGCGTATTCGACGTCGAACAGGCCCTCCCCGTTGAGCTGGTAAGACTGGCGGCGCAGCGCGCGGCCAATGACTTGCTCGCACAGCAACTGGGTGCCAAAGGCGCGCAGCCCCAGCACATGGGTGACGTTGTTGGCGTCCCAGCCTTCGGTGAGCATGGACACCGACACCACGCAGCGGATGGACTCGCCCAAGCGCCCCGGCTTGCCCACGGTGTTCATGACTTCGCGCAGCAACTCGGCGTCGGTAGGTTTGTCGGCGGCTTGCCGGTCGCCAGTGCGCTCGACGACTTCGCGGCGGAACTGCTCGATCTCAGGCTCGGCCATGGCGCGGAAGTTGGCGTCCAGGGCGTCGCCCGACTCCAGCTGCGTGCTGTCGATTAGCAAGGTGCGCGGGCGTGCCAGGCGCTGGCCGTTTTCGTCGTAGTTTCGAAACAGCGGCAAGCTGCCCAGCGTGGCGTCGTCGGTGCCGGGGCGCTCGAACCCGGCGATGTAGTCGTACACCAGCTTGGACGTAGAGGTGTTGTTGCACACCACGATGAAGCAGGGCGGCATGGGCAATTTGGCCTCGGACCAAGTGGCGAACGTGGTCTCGTAATGGCCGTACAAAGCGGTGAGCGCGGTTTGCAGCTTCAGGGGAATCGCCAGGGCGTCCAGGCTTTGGGCGGTATCGCGCCGTTTTTTGGGCATCTCTTTGCCGATGTGCTTCCACAGGTCGCGAAACACAGGCACCTCGGCTCCGGGAATGTTGTCCGCCACTGGCACGCGCGGCAGCTTGACGACGCCGCACTCGATGGCGTCCATCAGCGAGAAGTCGCTCATAGCCCAGGGGAACAGCGTACCTTCCACATAACCCGAACCCCGCAGGAAAAAGGGCGTGGCCGACAGGTCAATCACCCGACTCAGGCCTAACTGGCGCTGCACGGCCCTGATGCCGTTGATCCACAGGCGGGCGGCTTCGTTGTTCTCTTCGGCTTCTTTTTTGTCGTCGCCCTTAAGGTCTTCTACGCTGACCACCGGCTCGGGCCTTTGCTCGTAGCAGTGGTGCGCCTCGTCGTTGATCACCAGGATGTTTTTCAGACCCATCAATGAGGGCATGACGCGCTGGATCATCTGACCCTCGGTTTCCAGGGTGTCGATAGCGTTGCCGTTACGGCCCTGCAAGAGCAAGCGCGTGCCTTTGGTGACGGCCATGCGCTCGCGCAGCTTGAAGGCGTGGTAATTGGTGATGACGACTTCGCAGCGGCGCAGGTCGCCCACCATGTCGCCCGGGATCAGCTCACGGGTTTTGTAATAGCTCTCGGCGTCGTTGGGCAGCAGCACGCGCAGCCGGTCTTTGATGGTCAGGCCGGGGGCCACCAACAAAAAGCCGCGCGTGTATTTTTTGCTGTTGGGGCGGCGCACGGCGTTGATGGTTTGCCAGGCAATCAGCATCGCCATCACGGTGGTTTTGCCCGCACCCGTAGCCAGCTTGAGCGCTAAGCGCAGCAGGCCGGGATTAGCCTCGTCGTTGGCGTTTTGCAGGTGGTCTAGAAACTTTTGGCCGACCTTGCCACGGTTGGGCGCGACTTCGGTGAGCCAGATGGCAGTTTCCACCGCCTCCACCTGACAAAAGAAAGGGCGTACGCCGCTAAAGCTGTGGTGCCGCCAGTGTTGCAGCAGCCGCGCGGTTTCGGGGGTGACGCCCCAGTCGCTTGGGTTGGGCAGACTGCGCCAAATGTCTACTTCAGCGCGCACGCCGTTGATGATGGCTGAGTGGTAGCGCTGTTCTGCATCAGAAACTTCATGCGCCAAATCAAGGTAGGCTTGACGCTCAGCGCCGCTGTGCTTTTTGGCCCTGGGGATGGGCGTGATGAATTTGGCAGTGCGACGCGTCGGAGCAACGTCGTGGGTGGGTTGCCCCGTTTCGTCCAGCACCCAATGCCGGGCGGGATACACATAAGGGGAGTTGAGAATCGGCTTCTCGAAGAACTGCTGGCTCACAGGCTGCTCCTGGTGCGCCGCAGCCGATTGGGCGCCCGCCCATCACCCCAAAAACCCGCCACCCTGCGATGAATTTTCATAATCTGCACGGCCGTCCCTGACCTGTTTTTGCGCTTTGGCGCGGTGCTTCATATTAGTTCACATTTGGCAACTGTATGGCAAATAAACAATCAAATCGACCGGGGGAATTAGACACGGAGCGCCCGCATGCCGCGCTTGAATTTCCCTGCATATTCGAATAATCGCTAACGCGACGCGCGTAAAAAAACGGGCTCCTAAGAGCCCGTTTTTTTATGCCTGTAAGCGCAGAGAAGCGAGCCAGTGCCCCTACAAACTCCCCCCCAAGCCCACCCACTGCGCCCGCACCGCCGCAACATGGCGCGCCTTGACGTGGCCGAAGCCGCGAATCTGCTCAGGCAGTTTGGCAAAGGCCAGGGCGTCGGCGGCGTTGGTGGGGGCCAGCTTGCCCAGATAGGACGACAGCGTGGCTTGGTAGCTGGCAATCAGCGCACGCTCCTGGCGGCGCTCTTCCGTTCGGCCAAAGGGGTCAAGCGCGGTGCCGCGCAGAACTTTAAGTGGCGCCAGCAGCTTGAAGCCCCAGGCCATGAGTGGCCCAAACTTTTGCTTTTGCAACTCGCCCTTGTCGTTCTTTTTGGCCAGCAGGGGCGGGGCCAGGTGGTAGTGCACCTGGTAGTCGCCCTCAAACATGGCGCCTATCTTTTTGCCAAAGGCCGGGTCGCTGTGCAGGCGGGCGACCTCGTATTCGTCTTTGTAAGCCATGAGTTTGAACAGGTAGCGCGCCACGGCAAAGCTCAGAGGCAGGGCTTGCGCGTCAGCGCCCTTCGCGGCGTGGCCTGAATCCGCAGCCTGCGCCGCTTGCGCCGCCTGTTCTGCCTGGCGCACCTGGGCGACAAAGTCGGTGTAACGGCGGGCGTAGGCGGCGTTTTGGTAGGCGGTCAAAAACCTGGCGCGCTGCTCCACGAAAGCGCCCAGCGACGCGGCGCGCTCTTGCGGTGCACGTACAAACTGCACGGTCTGGCCCGGCTGCAAGGCGCGCACCACGGCAGCGCTGTCGTGTGCGGCGCGGCGGCCCCATTGGAAGGCGGCGTGGTTTTTCTCAACGGCTACGGCATTGAGCTCCATGGCGCGCAAGAGCGAGGCTTGCGCCAGCGGAATCCAGCCCTTTTGCCAGGCAAAGCCCAGCATCACCGGGTTGGTGAAGATGCTGTCGCCCAGCAGCTGGCTGGCGATGCCTTCGGCGTCCACACAGCCCAGGGCGGTGGGGTCTTGCAAGGTGTCGGCGATTTGCGCAATACAAGCCTCGCCGGGGTTGGCCCAATTGGCGTTTTTCACAAACGCGGCAGTGGGCGCGCTGTGGCTGTTCATGACGACGTGGCTGCGTCCGGCGCGCAGGCGCAAGGAGGTTTCTTTGCCGGCTGTGACGATGGGGTCGCAGCCAATCACCAGGTCGGCGCATGCCATGCCGACGCGGGTGGTACGGATGGCGTCTTGCGTTTGGCCAATCAGCACGTGGCTCCAGGTGGCGCCGCCTTTTTGCGCCAGGCCCCCGGCGTCTTGGGTGACGATGCCCTTGCCCTCGATGTGCGCTGCCACGCCCAGGAGTTGGCCGATGGTGATCACGCCGGTGCCGCCCACGCCGGCTACCACCAGGCCCCATACGCCGTCATGCGCGGTGGTCAGGTCGGGGATAGCGGGTTCTGGAATGTCGTCGTGTTGCCCGGGTGCGGCCAGCGCAGGCGCCTTTTTCTTGCGCAGGCTGCCGCCTTCGACGGTGACAAAGCTGGGGCAAAAGCCTTTGACGCAAGAGACGTCTTTGTTACACGTACTCTGGTTGATGTGGCGCTTACGGCCAAAGTCAGTTTCCAGTGGCTCGACGCTGATGCAATTGCTTTGTGCGCCGCAGTCGCCACAGCCTTCGCACACCAGCTCATTGATCACCACGCGCACCGCCGGGTCCACCAGCGTGCCGCGCTTGCGGCGGCGGCGTTTTTCGGTGGCGCAGGTTTGGTCGTAAATGATGACGGTGGCGCCCTTGATCTCCCGGAATTCGCGCTGTATGCGGTCGAGTTCGTCGCGGTGCTCCACGTGCACGCCGTCGGGCAGGCCTTTGGCCGTGGCGTATTTTTCGGGCTCGTCGGTGACGACTACGATGCGATGCGCGCCTTCGGCGCGCATGCTTTGGGCGATTTGGACCACGCTGTGGCCCTCAGGCCGCTCGCCAACCTGCTGGCCGCCGGTCATGGCCACGGCGTCGTTGTACAAGATTTTGTAGGTGATGTTCACGCCCGCAGCGATCGACTGGCGCACCGCCAGCAGGCCGCTGTGAAAGTACGTGCCGTCGCCCAGATTGGCAAAAATGTGCTGGTCGTGGGCAAAAGGCTGCTGCCCGACCCAAGGCACGCCCTCACCGCCCATTTGGGTGAAGCCCGTGGTGGCGCGGTCCATCCAGATGCTCATGAAATGGCAGCCAATGCCCGCCATGGCGCGCGAGCCATCGGGCACCTTGGTGCTGGTGTTGTGCGGGCAGCCCGAGCAAAACCAGGGCTGGCGTTCCCCCAGCGGCGCACCCAGCTGCAGCGTTTGCATGGCGCGCTCTTTGGCGTCGAGTACGGCGATGTGCACGTCCATGCGCGCAGCTACATCGGCGTCCACACCGAGCTTTTTCAAGCGCTGGGCGATGGCGCGGGCAATCAGCGCGGGCGACAAGTCGGCGTTGGCGCGCAGCAAGGTGTTGGCGCTGGGGTTGGGCATGGACCATTCGCCGCCACTTCCATAGGGGCTGTCGCTGTCGACCTCGTTGAACTTGCCCAGCACGCGCGGGCGCACGTCAGCGCGCCAGTTGTACAGCTCTTCCTTGAGCTGGTATTCAATGACCTGGCGCTTTTCTTCCACCACCAAAATTTCTTGCAAGCCGGTGGCAAATTCGCGCGTGAGCTGGGCTTCGAGCGGCCACACCACCGCCACCTTGTGCAGGCGAATGCCCACGCGCTGGCAAGTGGCGTCGTCCAGCCCCAGGTCGAGCAGCGCCTGGCGCGTGTCGTTAAAGGCCTTGCCGCTGGCCATCAGGCCAAAGCGGTCATGCTTGCCTTGAATCACGTTGTAGTTAAGTCGGTTGGCGCGGATATAGGCCAGCGCGGCGTACCACTTGGTATCAAACAGGCGGGCTTCCTGGTCGAGCGCGGCGTCAGGCCAGCGGATGTGCACGCCGCCTGGCGGCATGGCAAAGTCGGTGGGCATCTGGATGCGCACACGCTGCGGGTCCACATCCACGGCGGCGCTGGATTCGACAATTTCCTGGATGGTTTTCATACCCGCCCACACGCCCGAAAAACGGCTCATGGCAATGCCGTGCAGCCCTAAGTCGAGCACGTCTTGCACGCTGGCCGGAAAAAACAGCGGCGTGCCGCAGGCCTTGAAGATGTGGTCGCTCTGGTGCGCGGCGGTGGAGCTTTTGGACAGGTGGTCGTCCCCGGCCACGGCCAGCACGCCGCCCCAGGGCGTAGTGCCCGCCATATTGGCGTGCTTGAACACGTCCGAGCAGCGGTCCACGCCCGGGCCCTTGCCGTACCAGATGCCAAACACGCCATCGTATTTATTGACGCCTGGCGGCGCAAAGCCGAGCTGCTGCGTGCCCCACAAAGCGGTGGCGGCCAGCTCTTCGTTGACGCCTGGCTGAAAAACGACGTGGTGCGCTTTTAAGTGCGCTTTGGCCTTTTGCAGCGCCTGGTCGTACGTTCCCAAGGGTGAGCCCCGGTAGCCGCTGATAAAGCCGGCCGTGTTTTTGCCCGCAGCCAGGTCGCGCACGCGCTGCAGCATAGGCAGGCGCACCAGGGCCTGCACGCCACTCATGAAGGCGGTGCCCGCGTTTTGCGTGTACTTGTCGTCCAGGCTGTGGTCGTGGGGCGCGGGGCGCAGCTGGGCGGCGTTCAATGGGGCGTTCATGGTCAGAAGTCTCCTGAGTTTGGTTGTTCCGCCGGGTGGGCAGATTGCGGCGCAGTCACGTCCGGGTGGGACGGGTGCACTTTTGGCGCAGTGTAGTCAACTCAAAAACAAGTGCGTATCGCGCCAGAGATCGCGCCGTCATCCTCAACAAGAGGCATCCAGCGCCATTTGTCAAAGGTGGTGCAGGGGTGGGACAGGCCCAGGGCCACGCGGTCGCCCACGGCGGGCACGCGGCCGGCGGGGTCGAAGCGCAGGTAGGCGTGCTGGTCGTTCAGGGCGGTGATGCGCCAGTCCGGGGGGACAGCTTGCGCGTCTTGGAGGCGGCGCACCTGCGGCGGGGCGTGCCATTGCACGGTGGGCAGCGCCAGGTCGTACGAGATGTCGCGCTTGCCGCAGGTGAGCAGCGCCAGGCCCGGCTCGGGCACGGATTGCACCAGCGCCCACACTTCCAGCGCGGGCAGCAGCGAATCGGCCAGCCCCTCGCGCTGCTCCACCAGGCGCAGGTAATTGCGGTAGTGCGTATGGTCGTGCGCCAGGTAGCAGCCCGAGCGCAGCACGCCGCACACCGGTTGCGACAGCCCTTGGGCTTGTAGCAGCGGCAGCACCAGGTCGAACACCGCCGAGCCACCGGCTGACAGCACGATCTCTTCGGGCGCAAACCAGCCGTTTACGTCGCAGGCGCGCGCCACTTCCAGCACGCGGCGCACCAGGTCGCTGACCTGCACCGGGTCCAGCGTGGGGTCGCACACGGCGGCGTGGCCCTCGTAACACTCCACGCCCCCAAGGCGCACGGCGGGCGAGGCGGCCAGCGCCTGGGCCAGCACCAGCGCTTCATCCAGGCTGCGGCAGCCGGTGCGCTGACCGGCAATGCCCATTTCCAGCAGCACATCGAAGGGCTCGAACTGGGTTTGCGCCGCCGCCCATCGCTCAATCAGGCGCAACTGCGCCAGCGAATCAACCAAAAACCAGACCCGCAAACCCGGCGTCTGGCGCAACAGATGCTGCAGCCCGGCCAGATCCGCCGCGCCCAAAACCTGGTTGGCAATGAGGGCGCGCCGCACGCCCGCCGCCACACCCACGCTGAGCTGAAACACGGTGGCAAACGTCAGCCCCCAGGCGCCCGCTGCGAGCTGCATCGCGAACAACTCGGGCGACATGGTGGTTTTGCCATGCGGCGCAAAGCGCACGCCCTTGCGGTCTGCAAAGTCTTGCATCCAGCGCAGGTTGTGCATCAGCGCGCTGCGGCGCAGCACGGCAATCGGATAGGCCAGGTCATCGTCCAGCAAGTGCCAGCCGCGCTGGGCGATGGTGGCCAAGTCACCGGGGGTGGCGGACAGGGGGAAGCTTTTGGGGTGGCGGCAGATGTGCATGACGCCGATTTTTGCGCAAAAAGTCATTTTGACTTTGGGGCATCAGATGGGAAAGGACACCACTGTGAGGACGGTCGTATTGCGAGTTCAATGTGCGCAGCGTGGACAGCGACGATGCACGGGGCTGACGATGACCGGTGCCGGAATACAAAAACCCCGCCAGGGCGGGGTTTGGTTTCAGAAAGGTGGGGCAATCAATTCAGGTTGTACGTGGCATAAAAGCTTGCGTACTCCCGGCCCGAGGGGTCACGGGCCCACAGATGCAAGCCGGTCATGATGGCACCAACCGTATAGCCAGTTCCACCAGCGACACAATGGTTTTCCAGCGATCCGTTGGCACACGTTATGGGCATGGTGCGCTTGGTCGATCCGACCGCCTGCGCATCAGCGAAGCTGGTTTTGGTACCGCTTCCATCTACCGCCGGGCCAGCCTTGCCGTACAGGGTAATGCTCGTAGGGGGCAGTGCCCCGCTAGGCACGTTCCATCCGGGCGCTACAAGGCCGCTCGCTGGGAGTTTTGTATAGCTGTTATTGCTGGGTGCGGTAGCGGTACTTGCTACAAATTGCGTTTTCAAAGAGCTCAGACTGCTGTCGTCGAGCACAGCCCATTGCTGCGTACGCAGCTCGGCGATGGTGTTGGCGCGGGCGCGAGTCCTGTAGCTTTGCGACGCAATGAGGTTGTTCGTCTTGTCGTAGTACTCCAGCAGCCATAGGCTTTGGTTACCGTAGCCCCTGATTTCAAGATCGGCTGCGTCTGTTTCAGTGAAGAACAAACCAGTGTCCCGCACCGATGGGTGTGCAGCAGTGGAAGTCCCTGCATATTCACTGCGAACACGCGCAAAGGATGTGCCGCTGGGCACCATTTCGCTGACTTTTGTGGCCAGGGTTACGCCGTCTTTCTGTACCGGCTGACGCAATGCGTTGACCTTTGGGAACACCATGCCGTCCGAACCAGGGATCATGGTCCACAGAGTGTCTTTGGGTGTTTTGACTTTGACGTAAGCAACCCCGTTCATCAGCGGCACGTTCAGCGCGTAACCCGTGCTGTAGTACGACGCTGGCGCATCGTTGACAAAAGTGCGAAGTTGTTGATAGGCCGTCACGCCGCCGCCGTAGTTGTACTGGTTGCCAATCAGCTTAAGTTTGCCGTCGGCATCCTTGCGCAGCACAAAGGTATCGAAAGTCTCATTACCCTGGGTATCTCGCGATTTGTAACCGGCCACGATATCGCCGTTGTTCCGTGTGAACTCGTAGCTGCCCTGGCCAAATACCATCCCCGTGGCACTTTCCTTGAACAGACTCCCAAATGCGCCCTTGCCACTGGCGTCACGACCGACCGCATTGCCGTTGCTTTTGAAGCTGGCGGGGTTATCGCCAAAGAACGCGGCTTTGCACGCAGGCGCTACGACATTGGAGGCATCACCGGTGGCAACACCATTGGTCGGAATTGAATTAACCCGACTGCCCAAAGGCTGGGCGTAGCAGCTTGTGAGCTGCTGGAGAAAAGACTGGATCAATACCGCAGTGCCTGACACCACCAGCTTCTTCTCTTCGATGGCGGGGAGCTTTGACACATCCTCTGCTTTATCAGCACTGCTGAATTGAATCGCGACTGGCGCGGCGTTGTCTTCCTGCTGTTGCTTGATACCGATTTCGATGTTGCTGCTGCTGGCGCTGGCGGGGACGATAGATATCTTGATGGAATCCAACAGGCGGTCATAGCCCTCGCCGTTGACTGAAAAACTACCTGTCAGCGGATTGGTGCCGCCGGTATCTGTGGCGGCAATGATGGGGGCCAGGATCGCTTGTACTTCAACGGTTTTGTTGCTCACGTTGGCGAAGGACAGCACGTCGGGTTTCCCCTCAAACTCTGAGGCAAGCTGAGTAGGGTCGCCCGACGGGCTGAGGCGAGCCGCGATCAGGGTGGTAATTGGGGTGATGTTGGCGGTAGCGGTAGCGCTGGGGCTGCTTAGGCTAGCCACCACACTGACCAGTGACTCAATGGCACCGTCTTCGCCAGTACGCTTAGCAGTTAAAACAAAGGGCGCGACGGCACCTGCAGTGAGTTTGATCGAATAGATGCCGTCCGCGCCTACGGTGGAACTGGTGCCCACAATGGCGCCTTTGCTGTCAGTGACAGTGACGGTTGAATCGGCAAATCCAACCCCCGTAGCCGCAGTTCCAGAAATCGTGGGGCTGGTGGCATCCGTCTTGCTGCTTTCAGAGCTCCCTCCACACCCCACCAGCACCGCCAGGCTGATCGCGCCCAGCACAAATAGGCTATTTTTCACGGTATTTCCTTTTTTCAATTGGTTAACAATACGATGACGGTTGCCAAAGCAATCGACAAAGCAATGTAGGCTTGAACTGGCTTTTTTTATCCCCGCACCTACCTGGAATTACGGCGAAATGCAGTCCAGTCACCCGAAAAGGTGATGCTTTGGCGGCTGCAAACCCTGACACTTGACGAGCACGCCAGAAACCCCATCCAACGCACCACCAACGCACGCCATGGACACCTCGACCCCCCGCTTTGCCGAGCGCCTGTCCGCCGTGATCGGCCTGATTTACGACACCGCCGACGAAGAAAGCCTGTGGCCCCAGTTGCTCGAAGGCATGGCGGACTTGCTGGTGCTGCCACACGACGGTGCGCAAGCGGCGCTCGGTGCTTCGCCCGAGCTGGCCCTGTCCGAAGGCGGCCCCGTCGCGATCCCGACCGCCACAAGCGAGGCAGAACAGTACTTGTGGGCCTGCCTGGCGCCCCACTTTGCCCGCAGCCAACACATGCACGCCGAGCTGCGCGAGGCCGAAATGGAGCGCGATTTGCTGGAGCGTGTGATGGACCGTTTGCCCCTGGGCATGGCCATCGTCAACGCCCAGGGCCGCACCATCAGCGCCAACCGCGCCATGCTGGCTTTGGCGCAGTCGGGCGCCGGGCTGGCGCTGCAAGCCGGGCATTTGGTCTCTGCCCCGCCCGAGGTGTTGGCCAATGCCATAGCGCGGGTGCTGGACCGGCAGCAAGACCATGCGTGTTTTCGCTTGGAGCAAGCCGGTCGCCCACCGTCTGCGCCCCATGAGGGCGCAAGCCCTGCCCAAGCCGAACAAGGCCTGTCCATTTGGGTGAGCCGCCTGGGGCAGGTGGCCGGCCAGAGCCGCGCCATGGTGTTGGCCGCCAGCCCAGGCAGCCGCGCTTTGTCCGAAGACGGGCTGTGCGCTTTCTTTAGCCTGAGCCCGGCCGAGGCGCGCTTAACGCAGCAACTGGCCTTGGGCCAGAGCATGGAAGACGCGGCCACGGCGCTGGGCGTGAGCCACAACACCGCCAAAACCCAGCTCAAAAAAGTGTTTGCCAAGGTGGGCGTCAAACGCCAGCCCGAACTGCTGCAAGCCATTTACGCCAGCCCCTTGTGGCTGGACATGGGGCCGCAAAACCGCCGCCTGCAGCCCCGGCGCGCCGCACTGCAAGCGTCACTTGCCAGTGACTATGCCCTGCCCGCAGGCAGCGGCATGCGCCTGCCCGACGGGCGCTGGATGGCCTGGTCTGACAGCGGCGACCCGCTGGGCTGGCCGGTGCTGCTGTGCCATGCGTTTTTGCACGGGCAGCACGACCGGCATCCTGACGACAGCATTTTGCGGAGACTGGGAATTCGGCTACTTATTCCCGACCGGCCTGGCTGTGGCGACTCAGATGCCGCGCC
>CAMDKE010000033.1 GCA_945901215.1 Comamonas sp. lk | reverse complement strand
CCCAGGCCACGGCATGCCTCAATGGGCTAGTGCGAGCCCTTTCGTCCCAAGCGAGCGAAGCCGTGTTGGATGCATCGGCATTGAGCCAATTTGACTCCTCCGCGCTGGCCGTCGTAATGGAACTGCGCCGCGTCTGCAAGCGCACGGGCAAGTCCCTGGTGGTGCAAGGTTTGCCTCCTAGTCTGGTCGAACTTGCCACTTTGTACGGCGTGGAATCCCTGGTCGGTCAGCAGCTGTAATTGTCGGGTTCGGCCTTCTTTTTCGCCGCGCGTAAAATTGCGCGCTTCCATGCCTGCTATCTCTTTCCAGTCCATCTCCAAAGCCTATTCGTCCCCCAAAGGACCCTCAGGCGCCACATTCCTCGCTGTAGACCATGTCAGCCTCGCCATTGAGGAAGGCGAGTTCTTTGGCCTGTTAGGTCCCAATGGCGCGGGCAAGACCACCATGATCAGCATGCTTGCCGGCCTGACGCGCCCGAGCTCGGGGTCGGCCAGCGTGCTGGGCCACGATGTGCAAAGAGACTTTGCGGCCGCGCGGCGCCAGCTCGGCGTGGTGCCGCAAGAGCTGGTGTTTGACCCGTTCTTTAACGTCCGGGAGGCCTTGCGCATCCAGTCTGGCTATTTTGGGGTCAAGAATAATGAGGCCTGGATCGATGAGCTGCTTGAGAGCCTAGGTCTGGCGGACAAGGCGCATGCCAATATGCGCCAACTATCCGGCGGCATGAAGCGCCGGGTGCTGGTGGCCCAAGCATTGGTGCACAAGCCGCCAGTCATCGTGCTTGATGAGCCCACGGCCGGCGTGGACGTGGAGTTGCGCCAGACCCTGTGGCAGTTTATCGCCAAGCTCAACAAACAAGGCCACACCGTCTTGTTGACCACCCACTATCTGGAAGAGGCCGAGGCCCTTTGCGGGCGCATTGCCATGCTCAAGTCAGGCCGCATCGTCGCGCTGGACCACACGAGCACCTTGCTCAAGGCGGCGTCAAGCAATGTGCTGCGCTTCAAGGTCGATGGAGAATTGCCACCGGCGCTGGCCGCACAGGCACGCATCACCGGACGCATTGTGCAGTTTCCGGCGCACGACGCGTTGGAGATCGAACACTTTTTGTCCGCGGTGCGCGAGTCGGGTCTCGTGGCGCAGGACGTCGAAATTCGCAAGGCCGATCTGGAAGACGTGTTTTTGGATGTGATGGAGCAAAACAAGGGTTCTGTGCATGGTGTGGGAGTGACGGCATGAGCGCCGCCGGACCGTCCCAAGGCGCGAAGGCCCCCTCGGGGGGCAGCGCACGACGCGCAGCGCGAAGCGTGGGGGTTCTATGAGCGGCTTGCAAACCCTGCTCTACAAAGAGGTGCTGCGCTTTTGGAAGGTGGCTTTTCAGACGATTGCCGGGCCAGTGCTTACTGCCATGCTGTATTTGCTGATCTTCGGCCACGCACTCGAAGACCACGTCAAGGTCTACGACCAGGTCAGTTACACCGCCTTTTTAGTACCCGGCCTGGCAATGATGAGCCTGCTGCAAAACGCGTTTGCCAACAGCTCGTCTTCGCTCATCATGAGCAAGGTGATGGGCAATCTGGTGTTCATCTTGCTCACGCCTTTGTCTTACTGGCACTGGTATGTGGCCTATGTGGGCGCGGCGGTGTTGCGCGGATTGGTGGTCGGGGCTGGGGTGTTTGTCATTGCCGCCTTTTTCACGCAGATTGGTTTTGCGCAGCCCTTTTTCATCATGGCCTTTGCGGCCATGGGCGCGGCCTTAATGGGCACCTTGGGTCTGATTGCCGGCCTTTGGGCAGAAAAGTTCGACCAGCTCGCGGCCTTCCAGAACTTTGTGGTCATGCCCATGACCTTTTTGAGCGGCGTTTTCTATTCCATCCATTCCCTGCCCGCTTTCTGGCAGGGTGTGAGCCACTTCAATCCGTTTTTCTACATGATTGACGGGTTTCGCTACGGCTTTTTTGGCGTGAGCGATGTTTCGCCCTGGCTTAGCCTGAGCGTGGTGGGCGCGTCCCTCGGCGTAGTCAGCTGCGTTGCGCTGCAACTGCTGCGCAGTGGCTACAAGATCCGCAGCTGATTTATTTACTGATTGCCACCCATGACCGCCGACCAACTCCAAGCCCTGATTACCGCCGGATTGCCCTGCGACCACTGCACGCTCGAGGGTGACGGCCGCCACTGGTACGCCACCATCGTCTCCAGCGCTTTTGAGGGCAAGCGTCTGATCGCGCGCCACCAGCAGGTTTATGCAACCCTGGGCACGCGCATGCAGACCGATGAAGTACACGCGCTGTCGATGAAAACCTACACCCCGGCGGAATGGGCCCAGCAGCCAAGGTAGTGCGCGCGCAAAAAACTATGGACAAATTACTCATTCGCGGCGGACGCAGCCTGCACGGGACGGTGCGGATTTCCGGCGCCAAGAACGCCGCCTTGCCGGAACTGTGCGCAACGCTGCTCACTACCGAGCCGGTGACGCTGCGCAACGTGCCGCGCCTGCAAGACGTGTCCACAATGCTTAAGCTGATTCGACACATGGGCGTGCAGATCGCGCAACACGCCGATGGCAGCGTCAGCGCCAACGCGGGCACGCTCACCTTGCCAGAAGCGCCCTACGAGCTGGTGAAAACCATGCGCGCCTCGGTGCTGGCGCTGGGGCCGCTGCTGGCGCGCTTTGGCCACGCCAAGGTGTCGCTGCCCGGTGGCTGCGCGATTGGCTCGCGCCCGGTGGACCAGCACCTCAAGGGCCTGGCGGCCATGGGCGCGGACATTGTGGTGGAGCACGGTTACATGCTGGCGCGCGTAGGTGCTGGGCGCACGCGCCTCAAGGGTGCGCGCATCACCACTGACATGGTTACTGTTACCGGCACCGAGAACTTTCTGATGGCCGCTGCTTTGGCCGAAGGCGAAACCATTTTGGAAAACGCCGCGCAAGAGCCCGAAATCCCGGACTTGGCCGAGATGCTGATCGCCATGGGTGCGCGCATCGAGGGCCACGGCACCAGCCGCATCCGCATCCGGGGCGTCGAGGCCTTGCACGGCTGTGACCACCAAGTGGTCGCCGACCGCATTGAGGCCGGTACTTTTTTGTGCGCCGTTGCCGCCGCCGGGGGCGATGTGCTGTTGCAGCATGGTCGCGCCGACCACCTGGACGCGGTGATCGAGAAGCTGATGGCCGCCGGGGCCACGGTCACGGCGGTGGAGGGTGGCATCCGCGTGCAGTCCAGCGGCCGCCTGCAGGCGCAGGGGTTTCGCACCACCGAATACCCGGGTTTCCCGACCGATATGCAGGCACAGTTCATGGCGCTCAACTGCATCTCAAACGGCGCCTCCAAGGCCACCGAGACGATTTTTGAGAACCGTTTCATGCACGTCAACGAGCTGGTGCGCCTGGGCGCCAATATCCAGATCGAGGGCAAGGTGGCGCTGGTCCAGGGCGTGGCGGCGCTCTCAGGCGCCACGGTGATGGCCACCGATTTGCGCGCCTCGGCCTCGCTGGTGATTGCCGGCCTGGTGGCCCAGGGCGAGACGGTGGTAGAACGGATTTACCATCTCGACCGTGGCTACGACCAGATGGAGTCCAAGCTGCGCGGTATTGGCGCGGACATTGAGCGCGTGAAATGAAACCGGTTTTTCTGCCGCAACCGAACTGAAAACGAGCCCCACATGATCACGATCGCCTTGTCCAAAGGCCGTATTTTTGAAGAAACCCTGCCGCTTTTGCGCGCCGCCGGCGTCGAGGTGCTTGACGACCCGGAAAAGTCGCGCAAGCTGATTCTGGACACCAACCAGTCGGACGTACGCGTGCTGGTGGTGCGCGCCACCGACGTGCCCACCTATGTGCAGTTTGGCGGCGCCGATATGGGCATTACCGGCAAAGACACCTTGCTCGAGCACGGCGGCGACTGGGGCAGCGCCACCAGCGGCGCCGGGCTGTTCCAGCCGCTGGATTTGCAAATCTCTAAATGCCGCATCAGCGTTGCCGTGCGCGCCGACTTTGACTACGCCCACGCCGTGCGCCAGGGCGCGCGCCTGCAGGTAGCCACCAAGTACGTAGCCATTGCCCGCGATTTTTTCGCCACCAAAGGCGTGCATGTAGACCTGATCAAGCTTTACGGCAGCATGGAGCTCGCCCCTTTGGTGGGCATGGCTGACGCGATTGTGGATCTGGTGTCGACCGGCAATACGCTCAAGGCCAACAACCTGGTCGAAGTGGAGCACATCATGGACATCAGCGCGCGCCTGGTGGTCAACCAGGCGGCGCTCAAGCTCCAACGCGAGCCGATTCGCCGCATCATCAACGCCTTTGCCAGCGCGATTGGCAAGGCCTGAAACGGAGCATGTCGCAGACCATGCCTTTTGCCGCCACGCCCTTGCGCCTGTCCACCACGGATGCAGACTTCGAAGCCCAATTCAAGGCCCGCCTGCATTGGTCGGCCGATACCGATGCGGCTATCGAGCAGCGCGTGGCAGGCATCCTGGCCGATGTGCAAACCCGTGGCGACGCCGCCGTGCTGGATTACACCGCGCGCTTTGATGGCTTGAGCGCCGACAGCGTAGCAGCGCTGGAACTGACCCAGGCTGAGCTGAAGGCCGCGTTTGACGCCATTCCCGCATCCCAGCGCGCCGCCTTGGAATTTGCGTCGGGTAGGGTGCGCAGCTACCACGAGGCGCAAAAGCAGGCCTGCGGCCAAAGCTGGAGCTACCGCGACGCCGATGGCACGCTTTTGGGCCAAAAAGTCACTCCGCTGGACCGCGTGGGCATTTACGTGCCCGGCGGCAAGGCGGCTTATCCATCGAGCGTGCTGATGAACGCCATACCCGCCCACGTGGCCGGTGTGGGCGAGATCATTATGGTGGTGCCTACGCCCCAAGGCGTCAAAAACCCGCTGGTGCTGGCGGCTGCTTATGTGGCCGGTGTGAGTCGCGCCTTTACCGTGGGCGGCGCGCAGGCCGTGGCCGCGCTGGCCTATGGCACGGCCACCATTCCTGCGGTCAACAAAATCACCGGCCCGGGCAACGCCTATGTGGCTGCCGCAAAGCGGCGGGTGTTTGGCACCGTGGGTATCGACATGATTGCCGGCCCGAGCGAAATTTTGGTGCTGGCCGACGGCAGCACGCCACCCGACTGGGTGGCCATGGACTTGTTCAGCCAGGCCGAGCACGACGAGCTGGCGCAGAGCATTTTGTTGTGCCCGGATGCCGCCTACATCGACCAGGTGCAAGCCGCCATTGACCGGTTGCTGCCGCAAATGCCGCGTGCCGAGATCATCGCCAAGTCACTCACCGGCCGGGGCGCGCTGGTACACACCCGCAGCATGGAAGAGGCCTGCGCCCTGAGCAACCGCATCGCGCCCGAGCACCTGGAAGTCTCGAGCGCCGACCCGCACCGCTGGGAGCCGCTGCTGTTGCACGCCGGTGCCATCTTTTTGGGCGCGTACACCAGCGAGTCGCTGGGTGACTACTGTGCCGGGCCGAACCATGTGCTGCCCACCAGTGGCACCGCGCGTTTTTCCAGCCCGCTGGGCGTGTACGACTTTCAAAAACGCAGCAGCCTGATTGAAGTCAGCGCCGCCGGTGCCCGCGTGCTCGGGCCGGTGGCAGCCGTTTTGGCATACGGCGAAGGCCTGCAGGCCCATGCGCGCGCGGCAGAAATGAGGATCGAATAATGGGTGCGCCCAGCTCTGACTCCCTGGTGGCGCGGCGCATCCGCGCCGATGTGCGGGCCATGCACGCCTATGCGGTGCAAGACCCGCACGGGATGGTCAAACTCGACGCCATGGAAAATCCGCACCGCCTAAGCCCAGAACTGCAAGCCGCCTTGGGTGCTCGCCTGGGTGTGGTGGCGCTCAACCGCTACCCCGGTGCGCGGGTGCAGGACTTGCGCCATGCCCTCGCAAAGTACGCCCAGATGCCAGCGGGCTACGACATCATTTTGGGCAATGGTTCGGACGAGCTGATTTCCCTGCTTGCGCTGGCCTGCGCGGTGGGCGCCGACCCGGCCAGCGGTAAGCGGCCTGCGGTGCTGGCGCCTGTGCCCGGTTTTGTGATGTACGCCATGAGTGCGCAGTTGCAGGGCCTGGACTTTGTCGGCGTGCCCCTGACGCCTGACTTTGCGCTCGACGTGCCAGCCATGCTGGCAGCCATTGCAGACACTCAGCCCGCCATTGTCTATTTGGCCTACCCGAACAACCCAACCGCCAATCTTTGGAACGAGGCTGATATGGCCCAAATCGTGGCTGCTGCTGCCCAGACTGGCAGCCTGGTGGTGCTGGACGAGGCCTACCAGCCTTTTTCCAGCCGCAGCTACCTCGACACCATCCGGGCCCAGCCGCAGGCCCACACCCACGTGTTACTCATGCGCACCCTAAGCAAGTTTGGTCTGGCCGGTGTGCGCCTGGGCTATCTGATCGGCCCGCTTGCCCTGATGGCCGAGCTGGACAAGGTGCGCCCGCCCTACAACATCAGCGTGCTCAACTGCGAATGCGCCCTTTTTGCGCTGGAGCATGCCGACGCCTTCGCCGCCCAAGCCCAGGAAATTTGTGCCCAGCGCACCCGCCTGCTGCAGGCGCTGCGCCAGTTGCCCGGGCTTGCCGTGTGGGACAGTGACGCCAATATGGTGCTGGTGCGCGTGGCCGCGCGCGCCGATGCCGATGCCGCCGCCCAGGTGTTCGCTGCCCTGCGCGCGCGCGGTGTGCTGGTAAAGAACGTTTCTACAATGCACCCGCTGCTGGCCAACTGCCTGCGCCTGACCGTGGGCACCGCCGACGAAAATACGCTGCTGCTTGCGGCATTGGAGGCCTCTTTATGACCCAACACGCATTGATCGAAGTGCCTGGTTCCCCCGCAGGCGCATCCCGCCCCCCGCGCACCGCCGAGGTGGTGCGCAATACCGCCGAAACGCGCATCCATGTCAAAGTAAATCTCGACGGCAGCGGCCACTCGCGCCTATCCACCGGCATTGGCTTTTTTGACCACATGCTCGACCAAATTGCCCGCCACGGCCTGATTGATCTGGACATTGAAGCTGAGGGCGATCTGCACATCGACGGTCACCACACGGTAGAAGACGTGGGCATCACCCTGGGCCAGGCGGTTTTGAAGGCTGTGGGCGACAAAAAAGGCATCCGCCGCTACGGCCACGCCTATGTGCCGCTGGATGAGGCGCTGTCGCGCGTGGTGATCGACCTCTCCGGCCGCCCGGGTCTGACCATGAACATCCCATTTACCAGCGGCAGCATTGGCGGCTTTGATACCCAGCTCACGCATGAGTTTTTCCAGGGTTTTGTCAACCACGCCGGGGTCACGCTGCACATTGACAACCTCAAGGGTGACAACGCCCACCACCAGGCCGAAACCGTGTTCAAAGCCTTTGCTCGCGCCCTGCGCAGCGCACTGGAATACGACCCGCGCGCGCCCGAATCCATTCCCTCCACCAAGGGTTCTCTCTAGCCCCTTGCCTGCCACCGTGCGTTTGCCATGAAAACTGTCGCCATCGTCGATTACGGCATGGGCAATTTGCGCTCGGTCACCCAGGCGGTGATGCACGCGGCCGAGCACGTGGGCGTACAGGCGGTTTGGGCGCGCACGCCGCAAGAAGTCATGGACGCCGACCGTGTAGTGCTGCCCGGCCAGGGCGGCATGCGCGACTGCATGCGTGAGTTGCATGATTCGGGCATGCTACCTGCGGTTTTGCATGCCGCTGCCCACAAGCCGCTCATGGGCGTTTGCGTGGGCATGCAAATGCTGCTCGAACACAGCGAGGAGCTCGACACAATGTGCTTGGGCCTGTTGCCCGGCAACGTGGTCAAGTTTGAGCTGGGCGGTCAAATACAGGCCGACGGCAGCCGCTTCAAAGTCCCGCAAATGGGCTGGAACCAGGTGTGGCGCAACAACCATGGGCATGCGCCACACCCCGTCTGGGGGGAGGTACCCGACGGCAGTTACTTCTATTTTGTGCACAGTTACTACGCAAAACCGTCTGATGCGCGCCACAGCGTGGGCGAAACCGACTATGGTTCGCGCTTTAGCTCAGCGATTGCACGCGATAATATTTTTGCCACCCAGTTCCATCCCGAAAAAAGCGCCAAGCAAGGCCTGGCCTTGTATCGCAACTTTTTACGGTGGAACCCATGACCACCGTTCTTATCTGCTAATTTCTTCACCCACTGCCCAAGCACCATGCTGTTAATTCCCGCGATTGACCTCAAAGATGGCCACTGCGTTCGCCTCAAACAAGGTGATATGGACCAATCCACCACCTTCGGCGAAGACCCGGCGTTCATGGCACGCAGTTGGGTGGACAAGGGGGCGCGGCGTTTGCACCTGGTGGACTTGAATGGTGCTTTTGCTGGGCACCCAAAGAACGAGATGGCGATCCGCAAGATTTTGAAAGAGGTCGGTAGCGAAGTCGATGTGCAACTCGGCGGCGGTATTCGCGACCTCGACACGATTGAGCGCTACCTTGACGCCGGTTTACGCTACGTCATCATTGGCACGGCGGCGGTCAAAAACCCGGGCTTTCTGCAAGACGCCTGTACCGCTTTTGGTGGCCACATCATCGTCGGTCTTGACGCCCGTGACGGCAAGGTTGCCACCGACGGCTGGAGCAAGCTCACCCGCCACGACGTGGTGGACCTGGGCAAAAAATTTGAAGACTACGGAGTTGAATCCATCATCTATACCGACATCGGCCGCGACGGCATGCTCAGCGGTATCAATATCGAGGCCACGGTCAAACTGGCCCAGGCCTTGTCGATTCCCGTGATCGCCTCGGGCGGACTGAGCAACCTGGCCGACATCGAGGCCCTGTGCGCAGTAGAGGACGATGGTGTCCAGGGCGTCATTTGCGGCCGCGCCATTTATACCGGCGACCTCGACTTTGCGGTCGGACAAGCCCGAGCAGACGAAATCAATGGCTGAATGCGGCGCCCTGTGCCGCAGCGAAGCCCAGTACGGCCAGCCTGGCCAGCGCCTCACCTTGGCCGATGGCGATACGGTATGGGTGGCTTTGCAAGGTGCGCACGTGTTGTCTTGGCAGGCAGCGGGAAGCGAGCGCCTGTACCTGAGCCCGCGAAACCATTGGGATGGCCGCAGCGCCATCCGGGGTGGCATACCGGTGTGTTTTCCGCAATTCAACCAGCGCGGCACCCTGCCCAAGCACGGTTTTGCCCGCAACAGCGCCTGGACGGTGGGCCAGGCCGTTGTGCAAGACGAGTACGTGCAGCAGGACTTCATGCTGACCTGGGGCGCCCAGACCCTTGCCATTTGGCAACCGCGTTTTGAGGCGCGCCTGCGGGTGGCGCTGGCGCCGGGGGCATTGGCGGTGACGCTCACGGTCCACAACACCGACACCCGGCCCTTGCAGTTCACGGGTGCCTTGCACAGCTACCTGGCGCTGGCCGACATCGGGCAGACCGGTCTGCACGGGTTGGAGGGTCAGCCCGAGTGGGACGCGCTCACCGACCGCCACGCTAGCGGTTCCGGTGTACTGCAATTCGACGGTGAATTTGACCGCGTCTACGGCGCAGCACCTGCTGCCTTGCAATTGCAAGATGGTGCACAACGCTTGGAAATCAGCCAAAGCGCCAGCTGGGCTAACACCGTGGTCTGGAACCCTGGGCGCGAAAAGTGCGCTGCTATGGCCGATTTGCCGAGTGACGGCTTTATGCACTTTTTGTGCGTGGAGGCTGCGCAGGTGTTTGCCCCGATCAGCGTAGCTCCGGCTGCCCATTGGCAAGGTTGGCAGCGGTATCAAGTGCTTGGAGACTGAAACATGCTGGCAAAACGCATCATTCCTTGCCTGGATGTCACCGGTGGACGCGTCGTCAAGGGTGTGAACTTTGTTGAACTGCGCGATGCGGGCGATCCGGTAGAAATCGCGGCGCGTTATAACGACCAAGGCGCTGACGAACTCACTTTCCTGGACATCACGGCCACCAGCGACGCGCGCGATGTCATTTTGCACATCATCGAGGCGGTGGCTTCGCAGGTCTTTATTCCTCTCACCGTGGGCGGCGGGGTGCGTACGGTGGACGACGTGCGCCGTCTTCTCAATGCCGGGGCCGACAAGGTGAGCTTCAACTCGGCGGCGATTGCCAAGCCCCAGGTGATAGAAGACGCTTCGCACAAGTACGGCGCCCAATGCATCGTGGTGGCTATTGATGCCAAGCGCCGCGTGGGCGAGGCGCTGCAGCTGCGCGGCCCGGGCTGGGACGTGTTTAGCCACGGCGGACGCCAAAACACCGGCCTGGACGCTGTGGCCTGGGCCACCGAGATGGCTCGCCGGGGCGCGGGAGAGATCTTGCTCACCAGCATGGACCGCGACGGAACCAAGATCGGTTTTGACCTCGAATTGACCCGCGCTGTGGCTGACGCGGTGCCGGTGCCGGTGATCGCCTCGGGCGGCGTGGGCACCCTGGACCATCTGGCGGACGGCGTGGGCATTGGCGGCGCTGACGCGGTGCTGGCGGCCAGCATTTTTCATTACGGCGAATTCACCGTGGGCCAGGCCAAAATGCGCATGGCCGAGCGCGGTATTCCCGTGCGACTGGACTGAGCATGAACTGGTTGGACGAGATCAAATGGGACGCCCAAGGCCTGGCACCCGCGATTGCGCAAGAGCAGGGCAGCAAAGACGTGCTGATGTTTGCCTGGATGAACCGTGAGGCGCTACAAAAGACCGTTGAGCTGGGCCGTGCCGTGTATTTCAGCCGCTCGCGCAACAAGCTCTGGTTCAAGGGCGAAGAGTCCGGCCATGTGCAACTGGTGCATGAAATTCGCGTCGACTGCGACGCCGATGTGGTGTTGCTGACAGTCACCCAGCAAGGGCATACTCCGGGCATCGCCTGCCACACTGGGCGCCATAGCTGCTTTTTCAGTGTCCTGAAAGACGGCCAATGGCATGCAGTGGACCCGGTCCTGAAAAATCCCGATTCCATCTACAAGTGATTCCATGACTGCCCCCGCACCCGCTTTGACAGCTTCTTCCCAGGACGCCTTGGCGCGCCTGGCCGCCGTGATCGAAAGCCGAAAGGCACCCAATGGCGGCGACCCGGCAGCGAGCTATGTGGCGCGCCTGCTGCACCAAGGCCCTGATGCGTTTCTGAAGAAGATCGGTGAAGAGGCCACCGAGGTGGTGATGGCGGCCAAGGACGCCGACCACGGCGGCGACAAAGGAAAAATTGTCAATGAGCTTGCCGATTTGTGGTTCCACTGCCTGATCGCGCTGGCCCACTATGGCCTGAGCCCAAGCGATGTCATCGCCGAACTCGAACGCCGGGCCGGCACCAGTGGCATTGAGGAAAAGGCGCTGCGCAAGGCGGTGCTGCGCGACGCACAGGGCGGCTAAGGGCCGAGTTTTGTATTTCTGATTGACTTTTTTGCCTGCCTTATGACCAACCACCGCTCTGATCACGACCCTGATTGCCTGTTTTGCAAAATTGTTGCTAAACAGATCCCTTCGCGCATGGTGTACGAGGACGACGAGTTCTACGCCTTCCACGACATTTCTCCTTGGGCTCCGGTGCATTTCTTGCTGATTCCCAAGGCCCACATTGCGTCAATGGCACAGGTGACGCAGGAGCACGCGGCTCTGATGGGGCGCATGATGACCCTAGTTCCCGTGCTGGCATTGCAGGCAGGTTGCAGGCCTTATCCTGAGGGAGGCTTTCGCCTAGTGACCAATACGGGAGCCGAGGGCGGCCAAGAAGTGCGTCACCTCCACTTTCACATTATGGGCGGCCCGCGACCATGGTTGCGTGGTTAAACTCCCGTACTGGCGCTGTCTGTGTGGGTGGCGACTAGAATTCCAATACTTCAAAGGAGCATCGTATGGGATTGTCAACAACGCATCTGATCATATTTTTGGTCATCATCGTGGTGATTTTTGGTACCAAAAAGCTGCGCAATATTGGCGGTGATCTAGGTGGTGCTGTGAAGGGCTTTAAAGACGGCATGAAAGACGGCGGTGAAAAGGCAGCTGACCCCGCAGCGCCCGTACAGCAAGTCGCCGCCAACGCTACCGCGGCCAAAGAGACCATTGACGTGGAAGCCAAGGCCAAGCATTGAATGTTTTGCCTGGAGCGGTGCAACCTTGAGATGGCCCTAAGTGTTTGACATTGGTATCACCAAGCTTGCGATCGTGGGCGGCATAGCGCTGATCGTAATCGGTCCGGAAAAGCTGCCAGGCCTGGCCAGGACGGTTGGAACGCTTATCGGTCGCGCACGCCGATATGTGGCTGATGTCAAGGCCGAGGTCAGCCGCTCGGTGGAGCTTGACGATTTGAAAAAGATGAAGGAAGAGATGGAAGCGGCCACCCGTGCCGCCGAAAGCTCGGTGGAAACCGCCGTCAAGGACATTGAAAACAACTGGGCCCAGGCGTTGCTACCCGAAGCCGGCAGCGAGCAGCTGCCGTATTACTCGATGGCCCGGCCCGTAAAAAAACGCTGGCGCGCAAAAATCAGCGCCACCCCCCTTTGGTACAAGGCCCGTTCTGGAACCCGTATGAAGGCCTTATCCGGTGCTGCGCGTGTGGCCCGTTTTCGCGTACCACAAAGTCATTCATGAACGATTCCGGCTCTAAAACCGACGAACTCGCTGGCACTGAGCAGCCTTTTGTACAGCACCTGTTTGAGTTGCGCGACCGTTTGTTGCGGGCGGTCTATGGCATCGCGGGGGTGTTTTTGGTCCTGGTAATTTATCCAGGACCATCCAAGCTATACGACTACCTGGCGATGCCTTTGGTAAAGGCCTTGCCAGAGGGGTCCAAAATGATTGCCGTGGGTGTAGTGTCACCGTTTTTGGTACCCATCAAGGTCTCGGTCATGGCGGCGATTGCCCTGTCGTTGCCTTGGATCCTCTACCAGATGTGGGCATTTGTCGCT
>CAMDKE010000032.1 GCA_945901215.1 Comamonas sp. lk | reverse complement strand
GGCAACTTTTCGGTTGGCCAGTGGCCCCTAGCTTTGGAGCCAACTACTCTACGGGGTGGATCGCGCCTTGATGGCGGGCGAACTGGGGGAACGCCCATTCAACGCATTGCTGCGCACCCGAGGGTTGGACCAAGCCCTGAAGCGCCTGCTGGCCGACCCCGCTTCCCCCTGGTGGGATATGCGGGGAACCCTGGTAAGTGAAACGCGTGCCGACACGATCAAAGCCGCTTGGCAAGCGGCCCGCTGCCGGTTCCGGGTGGGCGTGAAGTGCCCAACAACTTGTCGGGAAACATAGGGCCTGCACCTTGGGCTGTGGCCTATGGCCCTTCCACGAGGCGCGTTATTGATTTTGCGGATGCCAGTCAAGCCCTGGGCATCAACCCCGTGGGCCAAAGCGGCGTGCTGTTTGACACCCATTACGCCGACCAAGCCAAGCCCTTCGCAAGGGGGCAATATGTGCGCCAACATGTGTCTGGTGCCGATGTGGCGGCACACGCGCGCAGCACCCTGGTTCTGCAGGCCTTGCCCTGAGGTCTCGGAGCCAACGCTATAAGCGCAGGCCCAATGCCGCGCTCAGTTGGGTCATATCTGTGACCGCCAGGTGCGGAGTCTGCGCGTGGCTCCAGACCTTGGCGTCGCGGTTGACCCAGGCGGCTTGCATGCCAGCGTCCAAGGCGCCGAGCACATCGAGTTGCGCGTCGTCCCCTACGTGCAGCACCTCGTCGGGCGCGCATTGCACCGAGCGCGCTGCAGCATGAAAGATATCGATATGCGGCTTGGCTACTCCCACCGACTGGGCGCTGACACTGCCCACAAAATAGGCACCCAGGCCGACTCTATGCACATCGGCGTTACCGTTGGACACCGCAACCACCGGGAACCGAGCCGCCAAGGCGGCCAGCGCAGCCAGTGCGTCCGGGTACAAATCCACCCTCTGGCGCTCGGCGAAAAACACCTCAAACCCCGGTTGCGCTAGCGCTGGGTCGTCTCCGGCGTGTGTGAGCGCACGGTGCAGGTATGCCAGACGCAGGGCGCTGAAATCGTGGGCTGCCTGCGGATGCGCGGCATTCACGGCCGCACGCATCTGATTGCGCATGGCGCCGTCTTGCAGCAGGCTGGCCGTGCTGGGCGCGTGCTGGGCCAGCCAGTCGGCCAAGGCCTGTTCGGCACGGACTATGATGGGTTCCACCGGCCACAGGGTGTCATCGAGGTCCAAGGTAATGGCTTTGATTTTTGAAATGTCGAGCATAGGTGGGCGAGAATAGCGCATGCCGTTTGCCAAAGAACCCCCCTTCACCCATGGCCAGGCGCCCCGCACTGCGGTGCTCTACTGCAACCTAGGAACGCCCGACGCACCAACTGCCCCGGCGGTGCGCCGCTACCTGGCCGAGTTTTTGAGCGACCAGCGGGTGGTCGAGATTCCACGCCTGCTATGGCTGCTGATCTTGCACGGCATCATCCTGCGCTTTCGTCCGGCCAAGTCAGCAGCCAAGTACGCCAGCATCTGGACGGCTGAAGGCTCGCCCCTCAAATTGGGCACCGAGAAGCAAGCCAAGCTGTTACAAGGCTGGCTGGGCGAACTGGGCCACAAAGTGCTGGTGCGTTGGGCCATGCGCTACGGCAGCACGTCCATTGCCTCGCAGCTTGACGCTTTAAAGGCCGAGGGTGTGACGCGCGTGCTGGTGTTACCGGCCTACCCACAGTATTCAGCCACCACCACCGCCAGCCTGTTTGACGCGGTATACGCCTGGGCCAGCCAAACCCGCAGCATCCCCGAGCTGCGCTTTGTCAACCACTACCACGACCACCCGGCCTATATCGAGGCGCTGGCTGCCAGCGTGCGAAAGCACTGGCGCGGCCGGGCCCAACCCGACAAACTGGTGATGAGCTTTCACGGCGTGCCCGAGCGCACCCTGGCGCTGGGCGATATGTACCACTGCGAATGCTTCAAGACCGCGCGATTGCTGGCCGAGGCGCTGGGCCTTTCCAAAGACCAGTTCAAGGTCACCTTCCAAAGCCGCCTGGGCCGCGCCAAATGGCTTGAACCCTATACCGAGCCCACGCTGATCGCCATGGCGCAGTCGGGCGTGAAGCGGGTTGACGTGATTTGCCCCGGCTTTACCAGCGACTGCCTGGAAACGCTGGAAGAAATCAATATGGAGGCGCGTGAAGCGTTTCTGCACGCCGGTGGCAAGGAATTTAGCTACATCCCTTGCCTGAATGACGACGAGGCGGGTATCACCGCCTTGGCCGCGGTCGCACAGCAGCACCTGGGCGGCTGGGACACGCAAGAGCTGGCCGATCCACGGGTACTCGCAGCTTCGCGAGCCGCCGCCTTGGGCCTAGGTGCCAAACAGTAAGCCACGGGCACCGCGCCCGCTGCGAGCCACAGCCTGATGGCCATCGTCTTAGCCCCCATGGAGGGTCTGCTGGACTTTGTGCTGCGCGACATCCTGACCCGTGTAGGCGGCATCGACCGGTGTGTGTCCGAGTTCATTCGCGTGACCAACACCTTGCTGCCCGAGCGCGCGTTTGTGCGCGTGGTACCCGAGTTGCTGACCGGCGGCTGCACCCTGACTGGCGTGCCGGTGCGCCCCCAGCTATTGGGGTCAGACCCCGAATGCCTGGCTGACAACGCGGCGCGCGTGGCCGGTTTGGGGGCGGACGGCGTGGACCTGAATTTCGGCTGCCCGGCCAAGGTAGTCAACCGCCATGGCGGCGGCGCAGCCTTGCTGCAAGACCCGGAATTGCTGTACAAAATAGTGTCTGCCGTGCGCCGCGCCGTGCCCGCCCACCAGGTGGTGTCGGCCAAGATGCGCTTGGGCTTTCATGACGACCGGCAGGCCGAAGAGTGCGCGCTGGCCTTAGAGGCCGGGGGCGCGGGTCAGATCGTCGTTCACGCCCGCACCCGGGCCGACGCCTACCGTCCACCCGCCTACTGGGGCCGCATCGCCGACATTGCCGCCGTGGTGCGCACGCCGCTGGTGGCCAATGGCGAGATCTGGAACGTGCAAGACGCGTTGGCCTGCCGCGCCGAGTCAGGCTGCCAAAACCTGATGCTGGGGCGCGGCATCGTCAGCTTTCCGGGCCTGGCGCACGCTATTGCCCACGCGGGTGGCGCGCCCGCACAAAGCGTCCAATGGCACAGCTTGCACCCCCATATCGCGGCCTTCTGGCAATTGGTGCGCGCCACCTTGGAGCGGCGCCAGCAAGCCGGGCGGCTCAAGCAGTGGCTTAACTTTTTGCGACGCCACTATCCGCAGGCCCAAGTTGCCTATGACGCGCTCAAGGCGATCAATGACGTGGCGGTGATTGATGCTTGGGTGGCGGGATTGGATGGTGGATTGGCCTAGTAACTGTCGGCTTTGATGTTTCTCAGTATCCCGGTCATCAAAGTTTGTTCGCTTACCCCCCCCTATCCCCCCAGCCCCCTTTCCACCCCAGCGGGGTAGAAAGGGGGAGCTAACAGCCACATTTGGTTACTTCGCTTCGGCTAGGGCACCACTGGCCGCTGCTTTGGAAAGTTGGCGGGCGACGTATTTTCCCAGGACTGGGCTTTGGGGTGTTCCGCCGGTAGAAGGCTAGCCGGAGCGACGAAACCAAATGTGGCTGTTCGCTCCCCCTCTCGCCCGCTGGGCGAGAGGGGGTTGGGGGGAGAGTGGGAAGAAAAGCCGCAATACGGACATAACTTTGCTACTTGGCGTGGCTTCAACGCAGACGAAAAAAGCGGCACTCAAGCCGCCACCACATCCTCGTAGTAATAAAACGCATCGCAACACCCCGCCCAATAGCGGTTGGTCGATTTACGAGCGCCAATACCGACCACGCGGCGACCGGAAGCCTTGAGCTTTTGCGCCAGCGGCATGAAGTCGCTGTCGCCACCGATGATGACGAATTGGGCGATGTGCGCAAAGCGGGCACTGTCTTCTTGGGCGTCCAGACACAAGCGGATGTCGGCGCCGTTTTTGGCGGATGCGCCAGGCGGAAAAAGTTGCACCAGGTCAATGGCTGCGCCCAGCAGGGCTTCGCGGTAGCGGCCGAAATACTGCCAATTGCAATAGGCGCGGTTAATGGCGATGGGCCCGAGCGTGGCGGCAAAGCCCACCAGCTTTTGTACCTGCACCAGGGGCTCTTGGGCCTTGAAGCGGCCGTCTGGCGTGTTGTAGGCGCCGTCGCCCTGGCGGTCTTCCACCAGGCGGGCGTGCAGGTTTTCGAAGTCCCAGTACAGGGCCACTGGGGCGGCCGCCGAGGCAGCGTTGGCGGGGTGCGGTAGCTCCATTAGGGTGCGGGCGCGCAGGTCTGGGTTTGCTCACCCAGGCCTTCAATGCCCAGGCGCATCTGGTCGCCAGCCTTGAGGTACCAGGGACTTGGTTTTTGGCCCAGACCCACGCCCGCCGGGGTGCCGGTACTGATCAGGTCACCGGGGTGCAGAGTCATGAACTGGCTGATGTAGCTGATCAGTTTTGGGATGCCAAAAATCAGGTTCGCGGTGCTGCCGTTTTGCACCCGGCGGCCATTGACTTCAAGCCACAGGCCCAGGGCGTGCACATCGCCCAACTCGTCGGGCGTGACCAGCCAGGGGCCAATCGGCGAGAAGGTATCGCAGCCCTTACCCTTGTCCCACTGGCCGCCGCGCTCCAACTGAAACTCACGCTCGGACAGGTCGTTGACCAGCACAAAACCGGCCACGTGCACCATGGCTTCTGCCTCGCTCACATAGCTGGCTTTGCTGCCGATGACTACTCCAAGCTCCACCTCCCAGTCGGTTTTGACCGAACCGCGCGGAATCGTGACCGGGTCGTTGGGGCCCGTGATCGAGCTGGTGGCTTTGAGAAACAGCACCGGCTCTTTGGGCGGCTCCATGCCGCTCTCTTTGGCGTGGTCGGCATAGTTCAGCCCCACGCACACAATTTTTCCGATATTGGCCACCGGGCAACCCATACGCGGCGTCCCGTCCACCACGGGCAGCGCGTCCACATCCAAGGCGTGCAGCGCGGCCAGGGTGCGCGCAGACAGGTGCGCCGCGTCCAAATCGGCAAATAGCATGGAGAGGTCGCGCACGCGGCCGTCGGTGCCGAGCGCGCCAGCTTTTTCATGGCCTGCGGGGCCGTAGCGGAGAAGTTTCATACGAAGGATCCTCAAAAAAGAAGGGGCCGCCCGCGCCATATGCGCTTGCGGCCACGGCTATTGTGCGAGTTTTTTGTCGGGCCGGTCCTTACCTTGGTATCCGCCAGCTAGACGCGCTTCTTCAGTACACGAGGCAAGGCCAGCACGGCCAGCACCACACCCAGCAGCGCAAACGACATGGGGCGCTCTAAGAATACGGTCCATTTACCCTCGCCAATCGACAGCGCGTTGCGCAGTTGCGCCTCGGCCAAGGGGCCCAAAATCATGCCCACTACGACGGGCGCGGTCGGAAAGTCAAAACGACGCATTACCAACCCGAGCAAACCAATGGCGTAAAGCAGCACCAGGTCGAACGCGCTTTGGCGCATGCCGTAGGCGCCCACGGTGGCAAAAATCAGAATGCCAGCGTAGAGATGGGGCTTGGGCACCTTGAGCAGCTTGACCCACAGGCCTACCAGCGGCAAATTGAGCACCAGCAGCATGACGTTGCCAATGTAGAGCGAGGCAATCAACGCCCACACCAGCGCGGCCGAGTTCGTGAAGAGCTGCGGCCCCGGCTGGATGCCGTAGTTTTGAAACGCGCCCAGCAAAATCGCGGTGGTGTTGCTCACCGGAATACCCAGCGTGAGCAAGGGAATCAGCGCCGTGGTGACGGTGGCGTTGTTGGCCGCTTCAGGCCCGGCCACGCCTTCAATGGCGCCTTGCTTGCCAAACTCGGCATGGTGCTCGCCCTTGGCCAGTTTTTTCTCGACCGCGTAACTCAAAAACGTGGGTATCTCGGTGCCACCGGCCGGAATGCAGCCAAAAGGCGCACCAATGGCAGTGCCGCGCAACCAGGCAGGCACCGAGCGGCGCCAGTCAGCGCCCGTCATGCTGACGCGGCTGAGTTTGTTTTGCGAACCGTGGCTGGCGCCTTCAAACAAGACCGCGTGCAAGGCCTCGGCCACAGCAAACAGGCCCACGGCCACCAGCACGATTTCAACCCCATCGAGCAGCTCGGGCACGCCTGCGGTGTAACGCGCCTGGCCGGTAATCTGGTCCATGCCGATCAGACCAATGGCTAGTCCCACAAACAGCGAAGCCAGACCGCGCACCGTGCTTTGGCCCAACACCGCGCTCACGGTGGTGAGCGCCAGCAGCATCAGGCAAAAGTATTCGGGTGGCCCCAGGCGCACCGCGTATTCCGCCACCACCGGGGCAAACAACGTGACCATGATTGTGGCGATGGTGCCCGCCACAAAAGAGCCAATGGCGGCCGTGGCCAGCGCCGCGCCCGCGCGTCCGCTTTTTGCCATTTTGTTGCCCTCCATGGCGGTCACCATGCTGGCGGTCTCGCCCGGCGTGTTGAGCAAAATGGACGTGGTGGAGCCGCCGTACATAGCGCCGTAGTAAATGCCAGCGAAAAAAATCATCGACGCCGTGGCGTTGACCTGCGAAGTAATCGGCAGCAGCATGGCCACCGCGGTGGCCGGGCCTATACCCGGCAGCACGCCCACGGCGGTGCCCAGGGCGCAGCCGACAAAGGCCCACAGCAGGTTAATGGGCGTGCCTGCGGTGGCAAAGCCTTGCATCAGTTGGTTCAGGATATCCATCAGAGCCAGCCGCTTTGCGTGAGACCGGGCAGGCTGATGGCCAAGAACTTGGTAAACATCCAGTACACCGGGGCGGCAATCAGTAAACCAATTGCCCCATCGACCAACCAGCTGCGCAGCCCTTGGCGAGCGCCTGACTGCGCCTGGCGCAAACCGTGCGCGGCGCAGGCAAAACACAGGGCGCAACTCAATACAAAGCCGATGCGGGTGATCAGCGCCGCATTAAGCAATAAGGCACCAGACATCCAGACAAAGCCGCCCCAGTAGGGTGCACTGACCGCAGGCGCATCGTGCGCCATCGGATCTGGCATGTTGCGAAAACCACCCCTGTGCGCCTCAAACAACAAAATTGCCCCAAGCACCGCCAAGCCCGCCGCCACCAGCCAGGGCAAAAAATTCGGCCCAATGCCGGCATAGCCCGCCTCGGACGAAATATCGATAGCACCCCAACCCAATCCGAAAGCCAGCGCCAGCAGACCCAGGGCTACGCCGCTTTGTCGCTGCTTGTCGGACACCGCCGCCATCAAACCATGCCCGAAAGGTGCATGATGCCGCGCAGGTTGGCAAATTCGTCGTCCACAAAGTCGTCAAAAGCCTTGCCGGTGAGGAGCGCGGGCGTCCAGACGTTGCGCTCCAGCGCCTCCAACCATGACTTGGACTTGGTGGCCTTGACCACCAACTCAGTCAGCGCTGCGCGCTGCTCGGGCGTGATGCCCGGCGCACCGTAGACCGCGCGCCAGTTACCCAGCACCACATCAATACCCAACTCTTTGAGCGTAGGGACGTCGATTCCCGGCAGGCGCTTGGCCGATGTGACGCCAATGGGGCGCATCTTGCCGGCCTTGATGTATTCGGCAAACTCGCTGTAGCCGCTGCCGCCCACCGTCACGTTGCCGCCGAGCACCGCCGCCGTGGCCTCGCCGCCGCCCCGAAAGGCCACGTAATTGACTTTGCGGGGGTCCACGCCCACTTTGGTAGCCAGCATGGACGCGCAAATGTGCTCGGTCGATCCGCGCGAGCCGCCGCCCCATTTCACACTAGCCGGGTCTTTTTTCATCTGATCGACCACGTCCTTTAGACTTTTGAGGGGCGAATCAGCCGGAACCACGAACACGTTGTACTCGCTGGTCAGGCGGGCAATCGGAGTGATTTTGTCCATGCCCACAGGCGGCTTGCCGGTGATCATGCCGCCCACCATCACGGCGCCGGTCATGATCAGGGCGTTTGGGTCGCCCTTGGAGGCGTTTACAAACTGCGCCAAACCGATCGCACCGGCCGCGCCACCCTTGTTTTCATACTGCACCGTGTCGGCCACCTTGGCGTCGATCAGCGCCTTGCCCAGCTCGCGTCCGGTTCCGTCCCAGCCGCCGCCGGGGTTGGCCGGAATCATCATCTTCAGGTTGGCGCCAGCGTGGGCGCTCAAGGGCAATGCACCCACGGCGGCCAGGGCGGCAAGGGATTTCAGAAAGTGGTCACGGCGCATGCAAATCTCCAAGTTAAGTTAGCTACCCCCCTATGATGCACGACCGAAACAATCGTTTGAACTGCACAGCCCGAGGGGAAACCCGCAAATCACCCCAGCCCCCATGGAGACCTCATGGAAAGTATCCGTATCGACAAGTGGCTGTGGGCTGCGCGCTTTTTCAAAACCCGCTCGCTGGCCACCGAAGAAGTGGGCAAAGGCCGGGTACAGATCGGCCAGAGCGACATCAAACCCTCGCGCGAAGTGCGTGTGGGTGACACCGTGGTGCTTTGGCAAGCCGCTGTCAAGCGCACGGTTGTGGTCTTGGGCATCAGCGGCACGCGCGGGTCGGCGCCGGTGGCGCAGACACTTTATGAGGAAACCGCGCAAAGCGTTCTGGAGCGCGCCCAGGCCGCCGAAAAGCGCCGCCTGCACGCCGAACCCGCCCTGGCCATTGTCCACGGCCGGCCCACCAAACGCGACCGGCGCGACCTGCAAAAAGGCCTGAACGCTCGCTGGAGCGCCTCCATAGACGACTAGCCCTGTGCACCAGCCCAGGTGCCCCATCTAATGCGGCGATAATCTTCCACCCCTTACCTGCAGCAGAAATTCGCCCTGAATTTCCACCCGAATTTGCGAAAGTTTTTTCATGTCCGCCTCCACCCCCACCACCGAGCCCGTGGCCATCTCGCCTGTTGAAGACATCGTGGCCGACATGCGCGCGGGCAGAGTGGTCATCTTGGTGGACGAAGAAGACCGCGAAAACGAAGGCGACCTGGTGCTCGCCGCCGACCATGTAACTCCCGAGGCCATCAACTTCATGGCCCGCTTTGGCCGAGGCCTGATTTGCCTTACTCTCACACGCGAACGCTGCGAACTGCTGCAGTTGCCACCCATGACGGCGCGTAATGGCGACAAAAAAGGCACGGCCTTCACCGCCTCCATCGAAGCGGCCGAGGGCGTGACCACCGGCATTTCGGCTGCTGACCGCGCACGCACCGTGCAAGCCGCCGTGGCCCCGGGTGCGGTGGTTCAAGACCTGGTGCAACCCGGTCATATTTTCCCGCTACAGGCGGTGGACGGCGGCGTGCTGATGCGCGCTGGCCACACCGAGGCGGGTTGCGACCTCGCAGCCATGGCCGGTTGCAGCCCGGCTGCCGTGATCTGCGAGATCATGAACGACGACGGCACCATGGCGCGCCTGCCCGATTTGCAGTTGTTTGCCGCTGAACACGGCCTAAAAATCGGCACCATCGCCGACCTGATTGCGCACCGCAGCCGGGTCGAGTCATTGGTAGAGCGCAAAGGCAAGCGCCCATTCATGACTGCCTATGGCGAATTCACCGCCCATGCCTTCCAGGACACCACGGGCCACGGCGTGCACCTGGCGCTGGTCAAAGGCGAATGGGGGCCGGACGACGTGGTGCCCGCACGGGTACACGAACCGCTGTCTGTGCTCGACGCCCTGGAGGTGGGCCGTACTCTGCATTCCTGGAGCCTGGACGCCGCCTTGGCCTACGTGGCTCATGAAGGGCGCGGCGTGGTAGTGCTGCTGAACTGCGGTGAAAGCGGCGCGCAGTTGCTATCCCAGTTTGACGGCACCGCCCGCCCCGCGCATGCGCCCGGGCGCGGCCGCATGGATCTGCGCACCTACGGCGTAGGCGCCCAAATACTGCGCCTGTGCGGCGTGCACAAAATGCGACTGCTGGGTAGCCCCCGGCGCATGCCCAGCCTAACTGGATACGGGCTTGAAACCGTTGCATACGCCAGCCCCGCGCCCCGTTAATACCCTCCACAACCCGTCCACTTCACCCCCATCGAAAGACTCTCCCATGTTTGGTGCAGACAAAGGCAACATAGATTCTGAAGACCGCCGCTTAGACGGAAAAGACCTTTGCATCGGCATCGTGCAAGCGCGCTTTAATGCCGGGGTGACCGACGCCTTGGCCGCAGCTTGCAAAGCCGAACTGCTGCAGCTGGGCTTGGCCGAAAAAGACATCCACCACCTGACGGTCCCTGGCGCATTGGAAATCCCGATTGCCTTACAGGCCATGGCCGAAAAGGCGCGCTACGACGCCTTGATCGCACTGGGTTGCATCATTCGCGGTGAGACCTACCACTTTGAGCTCGTGGCCAACGAATCTGGCGCCGCTGTGACCCGCCTGGGTCTGGACTACCAAGTTCCGATTGCCAATGCCATATTGACCACCGAGGACATGGCCCAGGCCGTGGCGCGTCAGGTGGAAAAAGGCCGCGACGCCGCCCGTGTGGCGGTCGAAATGGCCAACTTTTTGGACACCGTTTAATGACCGACGCCCCCGCAGCCAGCCCCGCCAAGCGCCCGCCACGCCAAGCCCGTGTGGGCCTGACCAGCACTGGCGCGCGCAAGGCGGGGAGCAAAAACACGCGCAGTCGCGCCCGTGAATTTGCGCTCCAGGGCCTATACCAGCGCCTGGTAGGCAAAAACTCAGCAGCCGACATTGACACCTTCACGCGGGATCTGGCGGGCTTTAACAAGGCTGACGCCGCGCACTTCGATGCCCTGCTGCACGGCTGCATAGCCCACGCCGATGCGCTGGACGCCCTGATCCTGACCCGCATGGACCGCCCCATGGGCGAGATATCGCCGGTGGAGCGCGCGGTAATGTGGATTGGCGTCTACGAGATGCAACACTGCCCCGACGTGCCTTGGCGCGTGGTGCTCAATGAATGCATTGAATTGGCCAAGGAATTTGGCGGCACCGACGGCCACAAATACGTCAACGCCGTGCTCAACGGCCTGGCGCCCGAGCTGCGCGGGCCTGAAGTGCAGGCCGACCGTGCCCGCCACCCCGCTGCCTGAGCGGCGCAGCAGGCCATGAAAATCTCGCGCCGCGCCGAGAACATCTCGCCTTTTTATGTGATGGAGGTGGCCAAGGCTGCCTCCGAGCTCGGAGCCAGGGTGGCGCACACCGATGCGCCCATGGTGTTTTTGAACATTGGCGAGCCCGATTTCACCGCCCCGCCCCTGGTGCAAGAGGCTGCGCTGCGCGCCATCAGCCAAGGCCGTAGCCAGTACACCCAGGCCACCGGCCTGCCCGCACTGCGCTCATCGATCAGCGCCTGGTACGCCAGCCGCTTCGGCGTGAACGTGCCCGCCAGCCGCATTGTGGTCACCGCCGGTGCATCCGCCGCACTGCAACTGGCCTGCCTGGCGCTGATCGACGCGGGCGACGAAGTGCTCATGCCCGACCCCAGCTACCCTTGCAACCGGCATTTTGTCAGCGCCGCGGACGGGCGTGCGGTGCTGATTCCCACCACCGCCCAACAACGTTTTCAACTCAGCGCCGAGCAGGTGCAGGCCGCCTGGGGACCCAAAACGCGTGGCGTGCTGCTGGCCTCGCCCTCCAACCCCACCGGCAGCTCGATTGACCCGGACGAGCTGCGCCGCATCCATGCGGTGGTGCAGGCGCGGGGCGGCGTGACGCTGGTGGACGAGATTTACCTGCCCCTGAGTTATGACGCCCACTATGGCCAAACTGCCTTGGCGCTGGACGACGCTGTCATCAGCATCAACAGCTTTAGCAAGTACTTCAATATGACCGGCTGGCGTCTGGGCTGGATGGTGGTGCCTGAAGCCCTGGTGCCAGTCATTGAGCGTCTTGCGCAAAACCTGTTTATCTGCCCCAGCGCCATCGCCCAGTACGCAGCCTTGGCCTGCTTTGAGTCTGAGAGCATTGCGCTCTATGAATCGCGCCGCGCCGAGTTCAAAGCCCGACGAGACTACTTTGTGCCCGCACTGCAAAACCTTGGCCTGCACGTTCCCGTGGTGCCCGACGGCGCTTTTTATGCCTGGGCTGATTGTTCAGCGGCGTGTGCGAAGCTGGGGCTCAAGGACAGCTGGGACTTTTCATTTGCGGTGATGCAACAAGCGCATGTGGCCATCACCCCCGGACGCGACTTTGGCGTTGACTTGACGGCACAATTCATTCGGTTTTCCACCGCCAGCTCCATGGCGCAATTGCAAACCGCCGTGGCGCGTTTGCGCACCCTGCTGGCCTGAGCCAAACTCCATTTTTTCGAGAACTCCCTGGGCTTTCACCATGAACCAAGACCTCAATATTCTCCAACTCGTGCTGCACGCCAGCTTTGTGGTGCAGATCGTCATGGCACTGCTGATGCTGGTGTCGGTGGCCAGCTGGTCGGCTATTTTCAAAAAGCTGTTTGCGCTTAAGCGGGTCAAAGAGCAAAACGAGGTGTTTGAGAAAGAGTTCTGGTCCGGCGCCAGCCTCAATGAGCTGTTTACCTCGGCCTCCTCCAAGGCGCAAAACTCCGGCCCCATGGAGCGCATATTTGCCAGCGGCATGCGCGAGTTTCAAAAACTGCGCGAACGCCGCGTGACCGACGTGGCCACCCTGATGGACGGCGCCCGGCGCGCCATGCGCGCGAGTTTTCAGCGCGAAATGGACGAGGTCGAAGTCAACCTGTCCTTTCTGGCCTCGGTGGGTTCGGTCTCGCCCTATGTGGGCCTGTTTGGCACGGTGTGGGGCATCATGCACGCCTTCACTGGCCTGGCGTCCTTGCAGCAAGTCACACTGGCCACGGTGGCCCCCGGTATTGCCGAGGCGCTGGTGGCCACGGCCATTGGCCTGTTTGCGGCCATTCCGGCGGTGATTGCTTACAACCGTTTTGCCCGCGACCTGGACCGCATCGCCATCCAGCA
>CAMDKE010000031.1 GCA_945901215.1 Comamonas sp. lk | reverse complement strand
ATGTGCAAACTGTGGCGCGCATGTTTACGCCGCTGGACCTCAATGGCGTCGAGCTGCAAAAAGCCGTAATCGACGTGCTGTCACACCCGACTGTGGCGTCCAAGCGTTTTTTGATCACCATTGGCGACCGCACCGTGGGAGGCCTGACGCACCGCGACCAGATGGTAGGCCCCTGGCAGGTGCCGGTGGCCGATTGCGCGGTGACCTTGGCGGACTACCAGGGCTTTGCCGGTGAGGCCATGGCCATGGGCGAACGCACGCCGGTGGCGTCGGTCAACGCCCCGGCCTCGGGCCGCATGGCGGTGGGCGAGGCGGTTACCAATTTGCTGGCTGCGCCGATTGAGCTGCCGCGCGTCAAGCTGTCGGCAAATTGGATGGCGGCGTGTGGCGAGCCGGGCGAAGATGCCGCGCTGTACGCGACCGTCAAAGCCGTCGGCCTGGAGTTGTGCCCGGCGCTGGGCGTGTCGATTCCCGTTGGCAAGGACTCGCTCTCCATGCGCACCCAGTGGACGGATGCGGGCGAGGCCAAAAAAGTCACATCCCCGGTCTCGCTCATCGTCAGCGCCTTTGCCACCTTAGGCGATGTACGCGCCACGCTCACGCCCCAGTTGGATGCCACGCACGACAGCACGCTGGTGCTGGTGGACCTGGGCCACGGTAAAAACCGCATGGCCACCAGCATCCTGGCGCAAACGCTGGACCAGGTGGGTGACCAGGTGCCTGACCTGGACACGCCGCAAGATCTGGTGGCGCTGGTCAACGCCGTCAACGCTTTGCGCGCCGAGGGCAAAATTTTGGCCTACCACGACCGCAGCGACGGCGGCTTGCTTGCCACGGTGGCTGAGATGGCCTTTGCCGGACGGGTGGGTGTGTCGCTCAATGTGGACATGCTGGTTTTAGAGGGCGATGGTGTGTCGGACAGCCGCATGGACGTGGGCGACAGCAAAAACTGGGTCGGCCAAGTGGGCGCGCGCCGCGCCGAGCTGACACTCAAAGCCCTGTTCAACGAAGAACTGGGCGTGGTGTTGCAGGTGCGCAGTGAAGACCGCAACGCGGTGATGCAAACCCTGCGCGACCACGGACTGTCCAAACACAGCCACGTGGTGGGCAAAACCCGCTCCGGTGCCGCCGAAACGCAGCCCAGCTTGCAAATCTGGCGCGACGCCAAACCCATCTTCAGTGCGCCCCTGCACGACCTGCACCAGGTCTGGGACAGCGTGAGCTGGAAGATTTGCCAACTGCGCGACAACCCGGTTTGTGCGGACGCCGAACACGCCGCAGCGGGCGCCCTGGGCGACCCCGGCATGCACGTGCACCTGCCCAGCGGCTGGCGTCCCAGCGTGGCCCCTGCGCTGCTGCTCAGTCGCCCTAAGGTGGCGGTGCTGCGTGAGCAGGGGGTGAACTCCCACGTGGAAATGGCCTACGCCTTTACCGAGGCCGGTTTTGAGGCCTTTGATGTGCACATGACCGACTTGCAAACCGGGCGCGCCAAGCTGGCCGACTTTGTTGGTGTGGTGGCCTGCGGCGGTTTTAGCTACGGCGACACCCTGGGCGCGGGCATTGGCTGGGCGCGCTCGATCACCTTCAATCCGGCGCTGGCGGCGCAGTTCCAGGCCTTTTTTGGTCGCAGTGACACGTTTGGTTTGGGCGTGTGCAACGGCTGCCAGATGTTTGCCGAACTGGCCGACATCATTCCGGGAGCCCAGGCCTGGCCGCGCTTTACCACCAACCAGAGCGAACGCTTTGAGGCGCGCCTGTCCATGGTGGAAGTGCTCGAATCGCCCTCGCTGTTCTTCCAGGGTCTGGCTGGTGCGCGCCTGCCGATTGCTGTGGCGCACGGCGAGGGTTTTGCCAACTTTTCGCACCGGGGCAATGCTGCCCAAGCCATCGCGGCCATGCGCTTTGTGGACAACCACGGCGTCGCCACCGAGGCCTATCCCTTCAACCCCAACGGCAGCCCCGAAGGCCTGACGGCACTGACCACCGCCGACGGCCGCTTCACCGCCATGATGCCGCACCCCGAGCGCGTGTTTCGCAATATCCAGCTGAGCTGGCGTGACGCCGCTCAACTCGACGCCGGTTCTCAGAGCCCGTGGATGGAGCTGTGGCGCAACGCCCGCAAGTGGGTCGGTTGAAGCGCATCCTAGAGGTCCGCCACATGAGAACCGACCGTCTGGACGCTGTGGACGCGCTGCGCGGTGCAGCCATGGTGTGGATGACGGTGTTTCACTTCTGCTTTGACCTGAGTAATGCGGGCCTTTTGCAGGCCAACTTTTACCGCGATCCGGTCTGGACCTGGCAGCGAACTTGTATCCTGAGTTTGTTCTTGCTCTGCGCCGGTGCTGGCCAGGCGATTGCCGTGGCGCAGGGCCAAAGCTGGCAGCGCTTTTGGCGGCGTTGGGCGCAGGTTGCAGGTTGTGCTTTGCTGGTCACGTTGGGGTCTGCGCTAATGTTTCCCAAGAGTTTTATTTATTTTGGGGTCTTGCACGGCATGGCGGTGATGCTGCTGATTGTGCGGCTGAGCGCAGGCTGCGGGCGCTGGCTTTGGCCCATGGGGGCAGCCGTGCTCGCGCTGAAATTTCTCGCGCCATGGGCGCTGGGTGAGGCGTGGTTGCCAGCTACCTTGAATGACAAAACCCTGAACTGGATTGGTCTGATCAGCATCAAGCCCATGACCGAAGACTTTGTACCGCTGGTGCCCTGGCTCGCTTTGGTATGGTGGGGCATGGCATTGGCCCAGTGGTGGCTGCGGCGCCGTGGCAGTGCGGTCCAATCGGCTGCCTCAGAGGCATCGAAGCCTGCGCTTGCACTGCTTCCGGTGGTGTTTTTGGGGCGTTGGAGTCTGAGCTACTACATGGTCCATCAGCCTTTGCTGCTGGCGGGCTTGTGGATGTGGCAGCGGGCGTAAAACCAAGAAGGGGCGGAACTGCGTATAAAAAAACGCGACCTGGGTCGCGCTTTTTTATTGGGGTCCCGCGCCAATTGCAGATCGCGGTCAGCGCTTTATTCGACCTTGGCTTTGCCGCGCAACTCTTCCTGGTACTTGCCTAGCTTGCCTTGCATGAGTTGCTGGGCGATTTGAGGTTTGACGTCATCGAGTTTTGGCAGTGGCGCCTCGCGCACATCGTCTAAGCGGATGACGTGAAAGCCAAACTGGCTCTTCACCGGTGTTTCGGTGGTTTTTCCCTTAGTCAGACCAACCAGGGCATCAGAGAATTCTTTGACGTAGCTACTGGGATTGGCCCAATCGAGTTCACCACCCTTGGCGCCGGATCCTGTGTCTTTGGACTGTTTTTTGGCGATGTCTTCAAACTTGCTACCCTTTTTTAACTGGGTAATGATGGTTTTGGCTTGGTCTTCTTTGTCGACCAAAATGTGATGGGCTTTGTACTCTTTACCGGCATTGGCCGCCGTAAATTTGTCGTATTCCGCCTTGATGTCAGCGTCCGTCACCGGATTTTTCGCCTGGAAGGCGGCGAACAATTCACGGATGAGAAGCGACTGACGCGTCAACTCCATTTGGGACTTGAAGTCCTCGCTGGTGTCCAAGCCTTGGGCCTGGGCGGCTTGTCCAAAAATTTCGCGGACGATGATTTCCTCTTTCAGTTGCGCTTGCATCTCTGCTGTCACAGGGCGCCCCGAGCGCACTAGCTGTTGGGTTAACGCTTCAACGCGGGCGGTGGGAACCGCTTTGCCGTTGACGATGGCCAAATTTTGAGCCATGGATGTGCCCGTAGCGGCAAGTAGCAAGGTGGCAATCGCTGCGAGGATGGCTTGTTTTTTCATTAGGGGTCCTTGGGTACGGAAGATAGGGGAAAAGAGAGAAGGATTGGCAAAAAAATCGGCCTGTGCCGGCCGTAGTGATGTCTATTTTGGAATCTCGGTCTCGATGGCCATTGCATGCAGGCCTTGGTCTATGAAATCTTGCACGGCATCATACACAAGGCGATGGCACGCAACCCTGGACTTGCCAGTAAAGAAAGGTGAAGCAATACGCACCCTAAAGTGGGTTCCAACACCACTGGCGTTTGCGCCAATGTGACCCGCGTGCTGGTAACTTTCATCGATGACTTGCAGCGCTGTGGGCGTTAAACGCTCTTGCAGGCGTGCCAATAAGTGGTCTGTCGTAGGGCTGACTTCTGAACTCATGGCGTCGGCCCCTGGCCATCGGTGGCGTTATCGGAGGACTTGAGTTTGACATGGGGCGCGATGTACAAGCCCTGGCCCAGGATGAAAACCAGCGGAAAGGCATAACCCCATAGCTTAAAGTTCACCCAGTCCTCTGTGCTGTAGTAGGCCGCAACATAAGCATTGATGGTGGCCATGAACACGCAATACAAAACCCAGACAAGGTTCAGGCGTTGCCAAACCGCCTCAGGCAACTCCATTTGGGTGCCCAGCAGGGCGCGCAAAAAGTTTTTACGCGAAATCCAAAGAGCAAACGCCAGACCCAAAGCCATTGCGCCGTACAAGACGGTAGGTTTCCACTTAATGAAGCGCTCATCGTGCAGCCCCAGTGTCAATGCGCCAAAGCCCAGCACCAGCACCAGGGTGACCTTGTGCATCAACTCCAGATTGCGTTCTTTGGCATAAATGGTGGCCATTTGCACCACGGTGGCGACCATCAGGACAGCTGTGGCGACATAAATGTCGTACAGCTTGTACGCACCGAAAAAAAGCAGGATGGGGAAAAAATCGATAAGTAGTTTCATGTGGGGGTGAAGTGTAACGAGGCAGAATTCATGCAGTAACGTAAGCCCGTGGGCGCCGGGCCGTCCTCAAACACATGGCCCAGGTGCGCTTCGCATTGGGCACAGTGCACCTCGGTACGTTTCATCCACAGCATGCCGTCAACTTTGGTGCCTACCGCCTCGGGGGTAATCGGCGCAAAATAGCTGGGCCAGCCGGTGCCTGAGTCGTACTTGGTCTCTGACGAAAACAGGACCTGGTCGCAGCAAATGCAATGGTAGGTTCCCTTTTGCTTGTTGCCCTCCCAGCGCCCCGTAAAGGCACGCTCAGTAGCTTCATGGCGCGTGACGTCAAAGGCTTGGGGTTCGGCGCCTTTGGCCTGCAACAGCTCGCGCCATTGCGCGTCGGTTTTGGTGATCATGGTGGGTGCTTTCAAAAAAAGACTTTTTGCAATCTGCGGCTGAAAACGGGCAAAAAACCCGAACGCGCAGATGTTGTTGCGCTGTTGAGGGAGCAAGCTTGCAGCAATGTCCAAGACGGGTTGGAAAGTCCTGAATGTTGCAGTCGGTTGAGCCTTGAGCTGTCGAGTGCAAGCGAAGCTGCAACCAAGTCATCTTCACTTCTTCGGCCACTTGAATTTCGCATGTGATTCTATTGAAGTTAGTCCAAGGCTTGGCCCATGACTTTGATTGAAAAAGCCATCCCAAGGAGTGTTTCAAATCCAGGCCAACCGCCCCATCACCGACCTAGCCCAAGTTCTTTGACCATCAATTCACGCATAATGAATTTCTGCGCTTTGCCCGTCACCGTCATTGGTAAGCTCGCCACGATGCGCACATACTTTGGTACTTTGTAGTGTGCGATTTGCCCTTTGAAAAAGTCCCGCAGTTCGTCGGAAGTGGCAGTGGCGCCTGATTTCAGCACGACCCAAGCGCATAGTTCCTCGCCATAGCGCTCATCGGGCACGCCAAATACCTGGGCCTCTGCCACAGCAGGGTGGCGGTAAAGAAATTCTTCAATTTCCCGGGGGTAGACGTTTTCTCCACCGCGTATCACGAGGTCCTTGAGGCGTCCAACAATATCGCAGTATCCAAACGCGTCGATGGTGGCCAGGTCGCCTGTTCGCATCCAGCCATCGACCACGGCCTCACTGGTCCTGGCGTCGTCACCCCAGTAACCATTCATGACAGAGTAACCTTTGGTGCAAAGCTCACCGGCTTGCCCTACAGCCACCGTTTGCCCTTGCTCATCGACGACTTTGATTTCGAGATGCGGCTGCACTCTGCCAACAGTGGAAACACGGCGTTCCAGCGAGTCGTCAATGGCACTCTGAAATGATACGGGCGAGGTCTCTGTCATGCCGTAGGCAATGGTCACTTCTGGCATGTGCATCTCAGACAGGACGCGCTTCATGGTCTCAATCGGGCAGGGTGCGCCGGCCATGATGCCTGTGCGCAGGCTGCCGAGGTCATGGCTGCCAAAGTCGCTTGCTCCTAGCATGGCTACAAACATCGTAGGAACACCATGCAGGGCCGTGCAGCGCTCGTTCGCCACTGCGGCCAGCGTGGCCGACGGATCAAAAGACTCACCAGGGAAAATCAAAGAACTACCGCTAGACGTGCATGCCAGTACGGCTAGCACCATGCCAAAACAATGGTACAGCGGCACAGGAACGCAAAGGCGGTCACTGGGTCCTAGTCGCATGGCGTGCGCAACAAACCGAGCGTTGTTGACCACGTTATGGTGCGTCAAGGTTGCACCTTTGGGTTGGCCTGTGGTGCCACTGGTGAACTGAATATTGATCGGGTCGTGGGCCGCCAATGCACTTGCCATTAAACCGATACGGCTCACTTGCGCAGGGGTAGCCAATGACTGCAAATGCTCAAAGCTGATCATGCCGGTTTGTGCCGCTTGCCCCATCTGCACCACACTGTGCAGACTGGGTATTCGCTTCGCTTTCAATTTGCCTGCAGGACATTGCTCTAGCTCTGGTGCCAAATCTCTGAGCATGGCCAAATAGTCGCTGCTTTTGAGCCCCACCGCAGTAATCAATACCTGCACTCCCACCTTGTTAAGTGCATATTCCAGTTCGCTTACGCGGTAGGACGGATTGATGTTGACCAGTACCGCGCCAATACGGGCCGTGGCAAACTGAGCCAGCACCCATTCCGGCCGATTTGGGGACCAAATACCGGCGCGATCGCCTTGCTGCACACCCAAGCACAAAAGGCCTGCCGCAACCCGGTCCACTTCGTCAGAAAACTGCCGCCACGTCCAACGTACCTGGTGCTGTACGAAAACAAAAGCCGAATGATCGCCATAGGCATTAACAGCATGGTCCAACAAGCCGCCAATGGTTTCATTGACAAGTTCAGGCACCGATGCGCCCCGCACATGGGACAGGCCTTGGAGCGGCAGTTGCGCCGACGAATCTGCTGTTTGGGCAGAAGTGAAGGAAGGGTTGCTATTCACGGTGTTCTCCAATCTGAGGGCCAGTGTTGAGGCCGCTCCAACATTGCGACGCCTTGGCGGCTAAATTGGGACCCATTTCGGATCGCTGTTTTTGGGTCGGACAACCAATGGTAAGTGTATCCATGAACGTGCGCTTAACTGGGGTCTGTGCATCACTGGCGGATGCGCAATTGTCGTAGTCGCACGCTGAAATCATCGTAGCGAGGAGCTTCACGAGCTGCAGCTTATTTCAATGCTCGCAGCCCAGTCCGGAGCAAACCCGGCCCATGCCGCGTGCGCAGGGTGCTCTGAAAAAGGGTCTTCAAGCACCGTTTGTAGCTGCTGCAAAACCGAGAAGTCTTTGGTCTTTGCGGCCCGTATGGCAAGTTCGCCCAAATGGTTGCGAAGCACGTATTTTGGGTTGACGCTCAGCATCCGTTGCGAAACCGAAACAGCCGAGTTGGAGTTGGCTTGCCTGTGCAAAAGTTGGAACGAGGCGAGCCATTCGCGCGCTGCACTGCGGTCCACAAACAAGTCTTCTACCGATTCGTCTTGCAAGTCCATATTGGCCGCCCAGTGGCTCAGGCGGCGCCAAAAAATGGTGAAGTCGACCCGTTCCTTGCCCATTAGCTGGAGTGCCGACTCGATCAGGACGCGTTGCGGCTCTTGTACATGCACGAATCCCAGCTTGGCACCCATGCGTTGGGCTAGGGCGTCGGGGTAGTGGGTTTTGAACGTTTCCAGTGCCCCGATCGCCTGCTCTTGCTCCTCGATCAGGGGTAGCAGGGCCTGGCCCAGACAGTATAAATTCCAGTAGGCTACGTTGGGCTGCTTGTAAAACGCGTAGCGGCCTTGGGTATCGGAGTGGTTGCAGATGTGGGTCGGGTTGTAGGCATCCAAGAACTGGAAGGGCCCGTAGTCCAGAGTCAGGCCCAGGATGCTCATGTTGTCAGTGTTCATGACCCCGTGGCAAAAGCCCACCGATTGCCAATGCGCCACCATCTCAGCCGTGCGCTGTGTTACCGCTGCGAGCATCGCAGCATAGGGATTTGAGGCCCACGGCGTTGCAGCGGTCGACTCGCGGCACCGGGGGTAAAACTGGTCGATGACAAAATCAGCCAATGTCTTTAACTCGGCTATTTGCTGCCCGTGAGAGAAATGTTCAAAGTGGCCAAAACGAACAAAGCTCGGCGCCACACGGGCAACCACCGCAGCCGTTTCTCGCTCCTCGCGCCAGACGGGTGCGTCTGATCCCGTCACGCTCAAAGCACGCGTGGTAGGAATGCCCAAGGCGTGCATGGCCTCGCTGCACAAAAATTCGCGAATCGAGCTGCGCAAGACGGCGCGACCGTCGCCCCGACGCGAAAACGGCGTCGGCCCGGCACCCTTGAGTTGGACTTCCAGTCCTCCTAGTTCGCCCATAGAGCAAGCCCGCCCGTCCCCGAGTTGCCCTGCCCACACGCCAAACTGGTGGCCGCTGTAGACGCTTGCGCTGGGTTGGCATTCTCGCGAACCCTGGTTGCCGCTCAGATATGCAAGCCATTGGGGCGACGATTTCCAGGATTCATCGAGTCCCATGTCTTGCGCCAGGCGCTGGCTGTGCCCCACCCAGTAGGGGTCGGGCAGCGCAGCGGGGTCTATCGCGCACACAAAGCTGGCGCCCAATTGCGCATAGCGGCTCGGCTGGACTTGGGGCAAGAGAGTGTCGGCGTTGCTTGCGTCGATTAAGAGGTGTTCGTGCATAGCCCATTTTCCCGCATCCCAGAATGCCCCTTCGGGGTGACAACGTAGGGCAACGGACAGGGCGGCTGAGGGTATGCGTTCACTGAAAAAAGACTTTGCTTTTTGTTGCTGCAACGCAGCATTTCAGCGCCTGGGTCCAGCGGGTAATATGCGCGCCTACCAAGGGTTTATCCTCGGTCTTGGAACGTACCTATTTTTGGAGGGTTTGCCATGCTCGGGTTGATGCAAAGCCAGCAGTTGCTGATTTCGTCGCTGATTGAATTTGCCCAGCGGCACCATGGCGACGGAGAGATTGTGTCCCGCCGGGTCGAAGGCGACATTCACCGGTGCACCTACCGCGACGTTGGGAACCGTGCCCGCAAGGTGGCCAATGTGCTGGACGCCATGGAACTGGGTTTTGGAGCCCGTGTTGCAACTCTGGCGTGGAATGGATACCGGCATTTAGAGCTTTATTTTGGCGTGAGCGGATCGGGGCGCGTGCTGCACACGCTTAACCCGCGCTTGCATCCGGACCAAATTGTGTGGATCGCCAACCATTCCGAAGACGCGGTGTTGTGCTTTGACATGACGTTTTTGCCCATCGTCAAGGCCGTGCACAACCGCTGCACCACCATCAAGCATTTCATCGCCCTGTGCGATGCGGACAAGCTGCCCCAGGATACGGGGATACCGGGCTTGCTGAGTTACGAGGCCTGGATCGCACCACAGGTCAGCAGCTACGAGTGGCCCGAATTCGACGAAAACGTGGCCTCGAGCATGTGTTACACCAGCGGCACCACGGGCAACCCCAAGGCCGCTTTGTACAGCCACCGCTCGACCATCCTGCACGCCTGGGCCGGTGCGATGCCCGACGCACTCAATATGAGTGCGCGCGATTGTGTTCTGCCCGTGGTACCCATGTTCCACGTCAATGCATGGGGTCTTCCGTACTCTGCGGCGATGACCGGCGCCAAGATGGTCTTCCCCGGCCCGGCCATGGATGGCAAGTCGATCTTCGAGCTCATTGAGTCCGAAAAAGTCACCTTCGCCGCAGGCGTGCCCACGGTTTGGCAAATGATGCTGGGACATATGCAGCAAGGCGAGCTGCGGTTCTCCACGCTCAAGCGTACCGTCATCGGTGGTTCGGCTTGTCCGCCGGCCATGATTACGGCCTTCAACGACGTCCACGGCGTCGAAGTGCTACACGCCTGGGGCATGACCGAAATGTCGCCTTTAGGAACGGTGTGCACGCTCAAAAACAAGCATCTGGCAATGGATGACGGTCAGAAAATGGCGGTGCGGCTCAAGCAAGGCCGCGGCATTTATGGCGTGGACATGAAGATTGTTGACGACAAAGGTAGCGAGCTGCCCTGGGACGGTAAGGCCTACGGGGATTTGCTGGTCAAAGGACCCTGGGTGATCGCCGAGTACTACAAAGGTGAGGGCGGCTCACCCTTGGTGGACGGCTGGTTCCCCACGGGCGACGTGGCCACCATCGACGCTGACGGCTATATGCAAATCACTGACCGCAGCAAAGACGTCATCAAGTCCGGTGGCGAGTGGATCAGCTCCATTGATGTGGAAAACATTGCCATGGCTCATCCGGCCGTGGCAATGGCTGCCTGTATCGGAATGAAGCACCCAAAATGGGACGAGCGACCGGTGGTGGTGGTGGTGAAAAAGCCCGGCGCTGACGTCAGCCGGGAAGAGCTATTGGCCTTTTACGAGGGTCGAACCGCGAAGTGGCAGATACCGGACGACGTGGTGTTCATCGACGCCATTCCCTTGGGCGGCACGGGCAAGATGCAAAAGACCAAGTTGCGCGAGACGCTCCTAGATTACAAGCTACCGGGGCTCTGACCGAGGTCGAAGTGGCAAAAGTCTGCGGTGTGGCCTAGTCGGGCTATCCCGCAGGAGACCTACATAGGGTGAAACCCGAGTCCCGCTGTCGTTACGATCTTGTAGTCTGCGGTTTGAATCCAACAAGGAGTTTCCCTATGTCATTTGTAATGAAATGTGCCGCTGCTGCGGTCGCCTTACTCGCCACCAGCGGCGCTTTTGCCCAAAAAGGCGAGACCGTCAAGATGGTGCGGATTGACCCTTTGACAGGTCTGCTTGGACCGGTCGGCGTGAGCCAGCTCAAGGGTTACCAGTTTTTCGCGGAAAAATTCAGTGGCAAGGGCAATCCGGCCGGGGTTAATTTTGAAGTGGTCGGAATAGACAACAAGCTAAGCCCGACTGAGAGCCTGAACGCATTGAAGTCTGCCATTGACCAAGGCGTGCGCTACATCATTCAGGGCAATGGCTCCTCGGTGGCATTGGCCCTGAGCGATGCGGTGGCCAAGCATAACGAGCGTAACCCGGGCAAAGAAGTGATCTACCTCAACGACTCGGCGGTAGACCCCGATCTGACCAATAGCAAATGCAGCTACTGGCATTTCCGCTTCGACGCAGACACTTCCATGAAGATGGAAGCCATGTCGAGCTTCATGGTCGACCAGCCCGACATCAAAAAGGTCTATATCCTGGGCCAAAACTACTCGCACGGTGTGCAAGTGGCCAAATATGCCAAGGAAACCCTGGCCCGCAAGCGCCCCGACATCCAGATTGTGGGTGAGGACCTGCATCCGCTGGCCCAGGTGCGCGACTTTGCGCCCTATATCGCAAAGATCAAAGCTGCAGGCGCTGATACCGTGATCACCGGTAACTGGGGCTCTGACCTTTCGCTCTTGGTCAAGGCCGCCAATGAGAACGGCTACACCGGCAAGTTTTTCACCTACTACGCCGGCGTTACCGGTACCCCCACCGCTTTGGGTGCCAACGGCGCAGGCCGGGTGTACCAGATCGCCTACAGCCACTACAACATGGGCGGTCAGATGGAGAAGTGGATGAACGAGTTCAAGGCCAAGTACAACGACGATTTCTACACCGGTTCGACCATCCGCATTTTTGAGACCGTGGGCGCGGCCATGGCCAAGGCGAAATCCACCGACCCGGTGAAAGTGGCCGCAGCGCTCGAGGGCATTGAGGTCAAAAGCTTTAACGGCGAAGTGCAAATGCGCAAGATGGACCACCAGTTGCAACAGCCGCTGTACATGACTGTTTGGCAAAAAGCCGACGCAAAATACCCCTATAACCCCGAGAACACCGGCATGACCCTGGTGCCAGTGAAGGAGTATCCGAACTACGTCTCCAGCACGCCGACCAGCTGCCAGATGAAGCGGCCCGGCTGAAGCCCGCCTTAACTGGTTCAGAGCCCGTAGCGCGGGGTGCCGCAACGGGCTCTTTTGTTTTTGTTTTCTGGGGAGAGGCTGGTTATGGAGTTTTTTATCATCTCGGCGCTCAACGGTATCAGCTACGGGCTGCTGCTGTTTATGCTGAGCTCGGGGTTGACGCTGATTTTCAGCATGATGGGCGTGCTCAATTTTGCCCACGCAAGCTTTTACATGCTCGGGGCCTATGTGGGCTACTCAGTGGCGCAGGTGCTGGGTTTTTGGCCTGCGTTGGTGGTGGCGCCCCTGGTAGTGGGCGCCTTGGGTGCGGCGTTTGAGCGTTACTGCCTGCGCCGGGTGCACAAGTTTGGCCACGTGCCTGAGTTGCTCATTACTTTTGGCCTGACCTATGTGGTGCTGGAGCTGGTGCAGCTGATTTGGGGCCGCATCGCCATCGAATTCAAACCGCCTGCGGCCTTGCAGGGCCCGGCATTTACCCTGATTAACGACGCCGTTACCGGCTTGCGCATGGTCTGGGGCGCTGCGCCAGCTGAGATGTGCGCCGGCGCCGACGCAGCCCTTCGGGCCGTTTGTTCGCCATTTCCCGCCACACGCGCCTTCATGGTGTTGGTCGCGCTGACCATGCTGGCTTCCATTTGGCTGTTGCTGACCCGAACACGCGTCGGGCTGGTGATCCAGGCAGCGCTCACGCACCCCGAGGCGGTGGAGTCCCTGGGGCACAACGTACCCAGGGTGTTGATGCTCGTGTTCGGTGCGGGTGCGGCTTTGGCGGGGCTGGCCGGCGTCATTGGTGGAAGTACCTTTTTGACCGAACCGTCTATGGCGGCTACGGTGGGTTCCATCATTTTTGTGGTGGTGGT
>CAMDKE010000030.1 GCA_945901215.1 Comamonas sp. lk | reverse complement strand
GCGCGCCGCGCTGCCGCAGTGGATTGCCCAGCGACTGGCCGCGCAGGGGCAGCGCGTGGCTGCGGGCGAGGAGGGCCAGCACACCTTGCAATTTTTTGCCGACCGGGTGGAGGGCAACCTGCTCGCCGCCCACCAGGAAATCCAGAAACTGGGCCTGCTGTTCCCGCCCAGCGCCGACAACGCCGGGGTGTTGACGCTAGGGCAGGTGGAAAGCGCGGTGCTCAATGTGGCGCGCTACGACGTCTTCAAGCTGTCTGAGGCCGTGCTGGCTGGCCAGGCCCTGCGCGTGCAGCGCATGCTCGACGGCCTGCAAGCCGAGGGCGAGGCCGAGGTGCTGGTGCATTACACGCTGGCCGAGGACATTCGCGCTCTCAAGCGCGTGAAAGACGCCATGGGCCAGGGCCGCCCGCTGCCCATGGCTTTGCGCGAAAACCGCATTTGGGGCGCCAAGGAACGCCTGTTTGAGCGCGTGCTGCCGCGCCTGAGCGCCGCTGCGTTGGCCGATTTACTGCAGTCCGCCCAGGTGGTGGACGGCATTGTCAAAGGCCTTAAACAACCCGACTGGCCCGCCAGCGGCTGGCAGGCGCTACACCGGCTGGCGCAGGAGCTGTGCCGTTTGTGCGCCACGGGTAGTCCCGCACCCAAGACGGCGCAGGCGCGGACCGCGCCGAGATAACAAATTTACCGAAACAAACCTATTTGAGTAATATTTACTAATTAGCTAACAAAAAACGAATTTGGCATTAAACTCGTTTTATGCCCAGCTGTTTTTTGTTTTCGAAGGTGGTTCACCGGCGCCACATAGCGCGGGAGCGCGGCTTTTCATTGGTGGAGTTGCTGGTGGTGGTGGCCATACTGGGCATCTTGGCGCGCATCGCGATGCCGGCCTACCAGCGCTACGTGACCCAAAGCCGGGCCCAAGCCGCTACGGCGGACCTGGTGGGTATGGCCTTGGCGCTGGAGAACACCTTCCAAAAAACCCTGAGCTACCCGGTCTACGCCGCGCAGACCACCATCTCCGGGGGTGATACCAACTTCACATCCTGGACGCCTTCGCAAGGCAGCTACTTCACTTACAAGGTCACCAGCACCAGCTCGACTTTTACCGTAACGGCCGTGGGCACCGGCGCCATGAGCAGCAGCTGCATCTTGACCTTGACGAATACCAATGTGCGCGGCGCGCCGTCGGACAACGCATGTGGTATCACCTCCTGGTAAGGCCTCAGCCGATGCAGTCCCGGCGCCGCCAGCAGGCATTTACCTTGGTTGAGTTGATGGTTACCCTGTCCATCATGGCGTTCCTGCTGATGGCGTGCACGCCGTTCCTGGCGGCTTGGACCTACAGCCGGCAAATCAAAGATGCGCAAAGTAAGTTGCTGTCGGGCTACGGTCTGGCCAAGGCGCTGGCGATGCGCAACCCGGAGGCAGCACTGAGCAACCAGGCCGCAGCCGGTCTCAAGCTGCAAACCGGCACCACCTTGCGCACCGTCTACGTCTGCAAGGGCGACCCCAGCAGCTCCAACTGTGCCAGCGGCGGCTCCAATGTGCTGTGGTCGGCGGACTTTCCGTCGTCGGTGGCGTTGACGCTGGGCGGCAGCAGCGTGACGGCCAGCAGTGCCACCACGGTGGGCCTGAACAACCGCGGTCTGCCGACCACGGGTGCGGTGCTGACTTACACCCTGGCCCGAGGAGGGTCTGTCAATGACGCAACGGGCTCGCTGCTCTGAGCGCGCCGTGCGCAGGCCTAAGTGCCGTGCTGTGGTGCACCCTGGCCGACACCAAGGGGGCAGCATGCTGCTCGAAGCCCTGGTAGGCCTGGTGCTCAGCGCGGCGCTCGGTTTGGGCATGGCCTACAGCGCGGCGCGCGCGCTGTCCATGCAGCGCTACCACAGCACGCAAACCATGGCCGTGCTGACCATGCGCGGCATGCTGGCCGTTCCCGCCGACCTGGCCGCTTGGTGCGCCAGCGGCGCGGGCAGCTTTGACCTGCGCTTGAACAATGTGAACAGTGCAGGCGCCGCTGGGGTGGCCAGCACCCAAACCGTGCCCTACGCGCTGGCTTGCAGCACCGTCACGCCTACCATCAGCGGGGCAGGGCAGGGCGTGGCCACCAGCCTGCAAGTCCCTGCCACACTGGCCACGACCGACGCAGGCGCTACCGCCAGCGCGCTCTTTGGCGGCAGTGGCGTCATCTCCTTTAGCCCCTAACAGGTGCACACAGCCGTAATGCCTTACGCCAGAGCGAGCCGCCAAAGAGGCGAGTCTCTGATCAGCCTGATGCTGGGCCTGCTGCTGTCGACTGTGGTGGCGCTGGCCATGCTGTCGATGTTCAAGGTCAGCGCCCGCTACGGTGGCCAGGCGGGGCAGGACGCTGCGGCCGACGCGCAACTCACCGCCGCCATGCTGCGCGCGGGCCTTGCGGTGCAGGACGCGGGCTATGGCATCGCCTCGGCCAGCCTGGGTACGCAGATGGTTGTGCTCTCGGGTGCCGCCCTGAGCGGCACGGCGCTCAGTGGGAGCGCTGTGGCCACAGGCTCTAGTGGCAACGCAGTGCTGTGGGCCATGAACACCACGGGCGCCGCGCAATGCGCGGGCTTGCTGTTTGACGCATCCACCAGCGGAACTGGCGGTGTGTATTACCTTGGCCCGGTGGCTTGCAGTGCGGGCAGCGTCAGCGGCTGGAGCAGCCTGGCCTGGACCGCCACCCGCTGGGCCGACCGTCCGGCCAACCAGGCCGCTGCCGCTTACAACCAGACCACCATCACTTTTAGCGTCGCTAGCACCGCGTGCAAGCCCTTTGGCTTGACCGCCAGCAGTGGCAATGTGGTCTGGACCCTGGCCAGCACCAACCGCAGCGGCGCGCCGCTGACCGAGCAGCAATGCCTGTTCAACTTCAAGACACCATGACAGCGCCCTACCCCCATGGGTTCAGTCGTCCGCGCCACCAGCAGGGGGTTACCACTGTGATAATGGTGATGCTGGTGGGCTTGGCGGTGATGGCCAGCACCTTTGCCGTGGTGCAGTACGTGCGCACCGGCCAAGACCAAAGCCTTACGGTGCACGCCCAAACCCAGGCGCAGATGAACGCATGGACCGGCGCCGAGCTGGTGCGCCAGTACCTTGCAGGCCTGAGCACTGCGCAGCGCAACACGCTGCTGGCCAGCGTGCAGGGCGCGTCGGCGGCGGGCACCGCCTTGACCTTTTCTAGCGGCGCAGACAGCATGGGTGCGCGCCTGATGAACACCTCTACGGCCAGCAACTTTGTGGCCCAGGTGACCGGTACCACGGCGCTGGCATCCGACAAAGCCAAATCCACCGTGACGCTGGAGCTGCACTACACCGTCAGCGGCGGCACCAGCAGCCTGAGCAGCTTGAGCACCGTGTTCAAGTCCGCCATGAACACCAAGCTCGAAGGCAGCATCACCATCAACAAGGACGCATCCGCCCAAAGCGTGATGAACATCGCGGGCGACCTGAGCACCGGGGGCAATAGCATCACCGGCGCAGACACGATCAACGCCACCGGCACCATCAACATCGGCAGCGGTTCGAGCTACCAAATACTCAACTCCAACTGCGACGTGGTCATTAGCGGCGGCGTGCAGGTGGTCACCATCAACGCCCGGCGCCATGTGTGTGGCAGCGGAGGCACCAAGGTCAGCGGCGTGGCCACGGCCAATGGATCTATCAACATGGCAACCACGGGCAATGGCACTTTGGCTGCCTTGGCCGAGACGGCGTTTACCGACAGTTGCAGCGCCACCGGTTCTGCAGGTGGCGGCGCCAGCAACGTGGCAGCCACCTGCGCCGAGCCGCTGGGCGCGGGCGTGGACTTGTTCACCGGCAACAACAATGGCCAAGCAACTGGCGTACGCACCAGAGGCAATGCGTACATCGGCAGCGGCACCATCGGCAGCTTGCTTGCGGGTAACAACCTGGTGCTCAAGGGAAATGGCGCCAACATCAGCGGCACGGTGGGTGGCAGCATTGTGAATAACGGCTATTCCTTCAACGGCACGGTCACCACCGGCGGGTCCAGCCCCGCCATGACCGCCGTGGCTGCGGTGTCTATCACGCCCGACAACCAATTCAACGCCACCGACTACCGCAGCTACGCCAACTATGCTTTTTATGTCAGCAATGGAAACCTGCTGGTGGACGTGAAAAACGTCCATAGCGTCACCGACGGCACCTACCTGCTGGGCAACGCCAGCGGCAACGCCCGCTACGACTACCTGTGCGCCACCAGCAACAGCACCTGCAACCAAAACAATGCCACCATGAACCTGTGCCTCTCGTCCCAGTGCATCCGCTACGACGCGTCCAGCCTGCGCTGGTATGTGGGCAACGACATGAACGCCATTCGTCCCGGCGTGGCCTGGTTCAGCGGCGACCTGGACGCGGGCAACGGCACCTACTACAACACCTTTATTGCCACCGGTAACATCGCCACCAGCGGCAGCCACGTCACCTACGCGCCCAACTACGCCGGGTATTCGGGCGCAGTGGATGGCACCACCTATGCCCCCAGCGGCGTGTGCACCACGGCCGCAGGCGCTGCCATCGCCTATTACCCCAGCAACTTTTGCAATACCAGCAGCGCCAGCTACGACGCCACGGCCGCAGCCGGCCTGGGCAGCTATGCGTATATGGCGGGCAGCTTTAGTGGCAGCACCTACCAGGCCAGCAACTACGTGGGTGGCAATATCGTGTTGGCCTCCTCGACCAATGCCTACGGCTATGTGCTTGCGGGCAATGCGTTTACCAGCGCCGGCAGCTCCACGATCCGGGGCTATATCAGTGCCCAGGGCCTGGGCGTGAGCAACCCGGCCCAAACCACCAAGTACAGCAGCCTGGGCGCCAGCACCACGATAAACGCCCAATCTCTGCCCAGCACCCTGACCACCAACAACGGCCCAAGTACGGTCACCATCGCCTACGCGCGCTACCTGTAGAGCGGGCACAACGGGCAGGCCCCTGCGATCGGTGAAAATCGCGCCATGACCGTCACCATCATTTCCGAACTCGCCCAAGCCCTGGGCGCCCAGGCCAAAGCCGCCAGCGCCCTGATGGCCGCTGCCAGCACGGCGCGCAAAAACCAAGCGCTTGTTCGCTTGGCCGCCTTGCTGCGCGAAAGCACCGCCGCGCTGCAACTGGAAAACGCCAAAGATCTGGACCGTGCCACCGCCGCGGGCCTGGCCGCGCCGCTGGTAGAGCGCCTGCGCCTGACACCCAAAGTGCTGGAAACCTGCGCCCAAGGCTGCGAACAACTCGCCGCCATGGCCGACGTGATTGGCGAGATCATCGGCATGAAGCAGCAGCCCAGCGGCATCCGTGTGGGCCAGATGCGCGTGCCCATTGGTGTGTTTGGCATGGTTTTCGAGAGCCGCCCTAACGTCACCATTGAGGCCGCCAGCCTGTCCATCAAAAGCGGCAACGCCTGCATACTGCGCGGCGGCTCGGAGGCCATTGACTCCAACAAGGCGCTGGCGCTGCTGGTGGAGCAAGCGCTCACTGAAAGCGGCCTGCCCGCGCACGCGGTGCAACTGGTGCAAACCACCGACCGTGCCATGGTGGGTGAGCTCATCACCATGCCGCAGTTTGTGGACGTGATCATTCCGCGCGGCGGCAAGGGTTTGATTGAGCGCATCAGCCGCGACGCCAAGGTGCCTGTCATCAAACACCTGGACGGCAACTGCCACATTTACGTGGATGACCCCTGCGACTTCGACATGGCCGTGGCCGTGGCCGATAACGCCAAAACCCAAAAATACAGCCCCTGCAATGCCAGCGAAAGCCTGCTGGTGGCGCGCGGCGTGGCAGCCGCGTTTTTGCCGCGCATAGGCGCCATTTACGCCGCCAAAGGCGTGGAAATGCGCTGCTGCCCCGAATCGAAAGCGATATTGGCCTCGGTGCCCGGCGCAAACCTGCAGATTGCCAGCGAGCAAGACTGGTTTGAGGAATACCTCGCACCCATCATCAGCATCAAAGTGGTCGATGGCGTGGATGCGGCTATTGCCCACATCAACCACTATTCCAGCCACCACACCGACGCCATCCTCACCCGCGACCACATGCACGCCCAGCGCTTTTTGCGCGAAGTGGACTCCGCCAGCGTCATGGTCAACACCAGCACCCGCTTTGCCGACGGCTTTGAATACGGCCTGGGGGCGGAGATCGGCATTAGCACCGACAAATTCCACGCCCGCGGCCCGGTGGGCATTGAGGGGTTGACCTCGCTCAAGTACGTGGTGCTGGGGCAGGGGGAATTGCGGGGATAGTGCCCTTTAAGGGCGGGTAGGCACTTGCATTTTCCACAATGGCCACCACCTGAAACACACGGTTTTGTATAACCCGGCCCGGCAATTTACCGATGAAAGCAGCACCGCCATGGTTCCCCACCTCGTCACCGCACTGACCGGCCCGATCAATGAGCTGGAGCAGCGCATTCTGGACACCATGCCGGCCATTGAGCGCTGGTTCCGGCTGGAGTGGATGGAGCACACGCCCCCGTTTTATGCTTCGGTGGACGTGCGCAATGCGGGCTTCAAGCTCGCGCCGGTAGATACCGACTTTTTCCCCACGGGCTGGAACAACCTGACCGAGGCGATGCTGCCCCTGGCGGTGCAGGCGGCGATGGTGGCGATAGAGAAAATCTGCCCTGAGGCGCGCAATCTGCTCATCATTCCGGAGCACAACACCAAAAACACCTTTTATTTGAGCAATTTGGCGCAATTGCGCCGCATTTTTCACATGGCGGGTTTGAACGTGCGTATTGGCTCCATCAGCCCGGAGATCAAAAAAGCGACTGTGATGGAGCTGCCCGGGGGCGAAAGCATCACCCTGGAGCCGGTGGTGCGCGCCAAGGGCCGCATTGGCGTCAAAGACTTTGACCCTTGTACCGTGCTGCTCAACAACGACTTGCACGCGGGTGTGCCCGGCATTTTGGAGGACCTGCACCAGCAATACCTGCTGCCGCCTCTGCATGCCAGTTGGACCACGCGGCGCAAAAGCATGCACTTCAGGTGCTACGAGGAGATCGCTAAGCGCTTTGGCAAGCTCATTGGCATCGACCCGTGGCTGATTAACCCGATGTATGACACCTGCGGGAACATCGACCTCTCCAGCGCCCAGGGACTGGCGAGCCTGGGTGAGCGGGTGGATGTGTTGCTGTTCAAGGTGAAGAAAAAGTACAAGGAATATGGCATCAAGGAAAGACCGTTTGTGATCGTCAAGGCCAACAACCGCAGCAGCGGTATGGGCTTGATGACGGTGCGGGATGCCAATGACCTGGCCGCGTTGTTGGCGGCGTCCGCCGCGCCGGGCCAGCCTGGTGCGGGGCTACAAGAGCTGATACTGCAAGAGGGCATATTGACCCATGAGCGCATGAACGATGCTGTGGCCGAGCCGGTGGTCTACATGATGGACCGCTATGTGGTGGGCGGTTTTTACCGGGTGCACGCCGAGCGCGGTAGCGATGAAAACCTGAGCGCACCGGGCTCGCGCTACGTGCCCTTGGCCTTTGGCGGGGGTGCGCAGCTGCCACAGCTGGGGGTTCGCCCTGGCGCCAGCGCGCCCAACCGCTTTTATATGTATGGCGTGATCGGGCGCCTGGCCATGCTGGCTGCGAGCTACGAGCTCGAAGCCACCGACCCAGAAGCCGACCTGGACGACTAAGCCGCAGTCCGGCCGCCACCGGCAGAGTCGCGAGCGCGACGTTTGTTGCTGCGATGCAGCATTGTTGGTGCTGTTTTTCAAACAAACGACGTTTTTGCGCGCGTGCAGGGGCACAATGGCGCTCCTTCGTTGAATGGAAACCGGGCCGCCCAAGCACCCGGAACGACTTTGTCAGCTTCTAAATCTTCATTAAGCGCGCTCACGCTGGGCGCCATTGGCGTGGTGTATGGCGATATTGGCACCAGCGTGCTGTATGCGCTTAAGGAGGTGTTTGGCTCCGGCCACGTACCCTTCACCCCAGACAACGTGTACGGCATCTTGTCCATGATTTTTTGGACCCTGACCGTCATCGTCTCTCTCAAATACGTTATTTTGGTTTTGCGCGCTGATAACGAAGGGGAGGGCGGCCTGGTCGCCATGCTGGCGCTGGCGTCCCAGGCGGTAAAGGACCGTCCCGCCCTGCGCCATGTGCTGCTCAACGTGGGTATTTTTGGCACCTGCTTGTTTTATGGCGACGGGGTGATTACCCCGGCTATTTCGGTGCTGGGCGCAGTTGAGGGTCTGGAGATCATTTCGCCGAAGTTCGTCAAGTACGTGGTACCGATTACGCTGGTGATCTTGTTTTGCCTGTTTTGGGTGCAAAAGCGCGGAACTGGCGGTATCGGCAAGTTTTTTGGTCCGATTACGGTGCTGTGGTTCGCGGTGCTTGCGGCCCTGGGCGTGGCACATATCGCTGCTAACCCGCACATATTGGTGGCCCTTAACCCCTATTACGCGCTGACCTTTGTGTGGGAAAACCCGGGAGTGACCTTCATCCTGCTGGGCGCGGTGGTGTTGTGCGTGACCGGCGCCGAGGCGCTGTACGCCGACCTGGGGCATTTCGGCAAAAAACCGATCCGCGTGGCCTGGTTTTTTGTGGTCATGCCCTCGCTGACCTTGAACTACTTCGGCCAAGGCGCGCTGCTGCTAAGCAACCCTGCGGCCGTCAAAAACCCGTTTTACATGATGGCGCCCGACTGGATGCTGTTGCCTTTGGTGGTGCTGGCCACCATGGCGGCGGTGATTGCCTCACAGGCTTTGATTACCGGCGCCTTTAGCGTGACCAAACAGGTGATTCAGCTGGGTTACCTGCCGCGCCTGAATCTGGTTCACACCAGCGCGCGCGAAGCGGGCCAAATCTACATTCCCTTTGTGAACTGGGGCCTGTTTGCCGCCATCGTACTGGCGGTGGTGATGTTCAAGTCGTCTAGCAATCTGGCTGCGGCCTATGGTATTGCGGTGTGTACTGACATGCTGATCACCACCATTTTGACGTTCTACGTGATTCGCTACGGCTGGAAATACCCGCTGGGCCTGTGTTTGGCGGCAACCGGCTTCTTCTTTACGGTGGACCTCCTGTTTTGGGGCTCCAATCTGCTCAAGCTATTTGACGGCGGTTGGTTTCCGTTGCTTATTGGCGCCGTGGTGTTCCTGTTCATGGGCACCTGGAAAGACGGGCGCGCGCTCTTGAGCTCGAAAATACAGGCTGACTCCATGGATTTGCCCAGCTTTTTGGAGGCCGTGTTTGTCAGCCCGCCCACGCGCGTAGAAGGAACGGCGGTGTTTTTGACTGCGGCCGTGGGCAATGTTCCCAACGCGCTGCTGCACAACCTCAAGCACAACAAGGTGTTGCACGACACCAATTTGTTTGTCACCGTGCGCAACCACGAAGTGCCGTGGATTGGGCTGGACAAGCGCATCGAGATCGAGCGTCTGGGCCACGACTGCTGGCAGGTGCTGATCAACTACGGCTTCAAGAACGACCCCGACGTGCCCAAGGCCCTGCAGCAGCTCAAAGGCCGTGGCGTGGCGCTGGACCCCATGTTGACAAGCTACTTTTTGTCCCGCGACACCGTGGTGCCTACGCTGGGCAAGGGCATGGCACCGTGGCGCGAAAAGTTATTTGCCCAAATGCACCACAACGCCAGCAGTGCCGCCGACTTTTTGAACCTGCCCAACAACTCGGTGGTGGAGCTGGGCTCCAAAATCGAAATCTAGGCCTACGTGCAGTTCTTCAAAGACCTGAGTTGGTCCAGCTTTACTGCCGGTTTTGTTTCGGTGCTGGTGGGCATTACCAGCTCGATCGCCATCATTTATCAAGCCGCCCAGGCTTTTGGCGCTACGCCAGCGATGCTGGCCTCGTGGCTCTGGGCCGTGTGCATTGGCATGGGTCTGGCCACTGCCGTTCCTTCGCTATGGCTGCGCAAGCCGGTGATGGTGGCCTGGAGCACGCCAGGCGCAGCGGTTTTGGCCAGCGCTGGCCTGGTCGGGGGCTTCTCCATGGGCGACGCGGTGGGCGCCTTCATGGCAAGCGCCGCGCTGGTGGTGCTGATGGGCGCCACCGGCTGGTTTGAGCGCGTGATGAACCGCATCCCCCTGGCACTAGCCAGCGCCTTGCTGGCGGGCGTGTTGGCGCGCTTTGGACTGGCAGGCTTTGCCGCGGCCGAGTCGGCGCTGCCGCTGGTGGTGCTGATGCTGCTGACCTATTTGCTGGGCAAGCGTTTTGTGCCGCGCTACGCAGTGCCCGGTACCTTGTTGTTTGCGGTGTTGTTTGTGGCCGCGCAGGGCGGCTTTTCCCGGGTGGACATCCCTCTGGGTCTGACGGTGCCGGTGTTTGTTGCGCCTGAATTTTCATTCTCCGCCTTGGTCAGCTTGGCGCTGCCTTTGTTTGTGGTCACCATGGCTTCGCAAAACCTGCCGGGCGTAGCCGCCATCCGCGCCTCGGGCTTTGGCGACGAGCGTGCGCACGGTGGCGACGCAGGGATTCCGGTATCCAAAATCCTCACGCTCACCGGACTGGCCACGTTCGTGCTAGCGCCTTTTGGCGCGTTTTCGCTCAATCTGAGCGCCATTACCGCAGCCATTTGCATGGGCCCCGAAGCGCACCCGGACCGCACGCGGCGCTACACCGCAGCCGTGTCCTGCGGCGTGTTGTACATCGTGCTGGGTTTGTTTGGCGCCACCATCATGGCGCTGCTGACGGCCTTTCCTACAGAGCTGGTTGCTGCAATAGCCGGACTGGCGCTGATGGGCACTATCGGCAGCGCGCTGGCAGCCGCCCTGCACAAAGAGGCCGACCGCGAAGCGGCCATGGTGACTTTTTTGATTACGCTAAGCGGCGTGGTTATCGGCGGCGTGGGCTCGGCCTTTTGGGGGCTGGTAGCTGGGGTGCTGGCGCTGACTGTGCAACACTACCGGCCGGCCAAGCGCCAGGCCTGAAGGTCGGCGGCCAAACCGTTTATGGCCCCTGCGACCCCTGTCGTCGCGCGGCGCGTCTGTCTGGAGAGCTCCTGTATGCACATTCTGTTTGTTGCCGACCCGCTGGAATCGTTCCAGATTTACAAAGACACCACCTTTGCCATGATGCGCGAGGCGCAGGCGCGCGGCCACACGGTGGCGGCTTGCGAGCCGCGCGAGCTGGTGTGGCGCAGCGGCGGCGTGGTGCAGGCCCTGGTGCGCCAGATTCGCCTCACGGGTAACCCAACAGACTGGTTTTTTCTGGAAAGCGGCATGGTGCGCGAGCTGCGTAGTTTCGATGCCGTGGTCATGCGCAAAGACCCGCCCTTTGACAGCGAGTTTTTCTACGCCACCCACTTGCTAGAACAAGCCGAGCGCGAGGGTGCCAAGGTGTTCAATAAGCCGCGCGCCCTGCGCGACCACCCGGAAAAGCTGGCGATCATGGAGTTTCCCCAGTTCATCGGCCCCACGCTGGTCACGCGCGATGCGTTGGCGGTGCGCGCCTTCCATGCAGAGCACCGCGACATCATCTTGAAGCCGCTGGACGGCATGGGCGGCAGCGGCATATTCCGGGTCAAAGACGACGGCCTGAATCTGGGCTCAATCACCGAGACGCTAAACAAAGACGGCGCGCAAAGCCTGATGGTGCAAAAGTTCTTGCCCGCTATCACCGAGGGCGACAAGCGCGTACTGGTGATTGGTGGCAAGCCGGTGCCGTTTTGCCTGGCGCGCATTCCCCAGGGCGGCGAGGTGCGGGGCAACCTGGCGGCGGGCGGCTTGGGCGTGGCGCAGCCGCTCAATGCCGCAGACCGCGCGGTGGCCGAGGCCATCGGGCCGGTGCTGGCGGCGCGCGGTTTGCTGCTGGTGGGTCTGGACATCATCGGCACCCACCTCACCGAAATCAACGTCACCAGCCCAACCTGTTTTCAGGAAATCACCGACCAGACGGGCTTTGACGTGAGCGCCATGTTCATGGACGCGCTGGAGGCGGCGGCGAGATAAAAGGCAGCCCTTCAATAAACACCTGCAGTTCGCCGGGCTGCATGGCGGCCCAGGTTTCGTTGGAGGTGAGGGGCTCGGTCACCACAATCACCTGACGGTCGTCAGGGGAATTGAGCTGCGACAGGTCGACGCTGATGTCTTCGTCCTTGAGTTGCACCTCGCTAAAAGGGTGCTGGCGCAGCACGTAGTGCAGCTTGGTGCTGGCATGTGCCCACAGCGCCTGGCCGTTGCTAAGCAAAAAGTTGAAGGTGCCGTGCTGGGCGACGCGATGCGATAGCTCGCGCAGGGTGTGGGTGAGTTCGCTCGCGGTGGGCACGCCGGCGTGCGATTTGTTCATCTCTTGCAGCATCCAGCAAAAGGCCAGCTCGCTGTCGGTGGTACCTACGGGGCGGAAACTACCGTGCAGCAGGGGCGCAAAGTCTTTCAGGTCGCCGTTGTGGGCAAACACCCAGTAGCGGCCCCAGAGTTCGCGCACAAAGGGGTGGCAGTTCTCCAGATTGACCGCGCCCACCGTGGCCTTGCGCACATGGGCCACCACGTTGTGGCTTTTGATGGGATAGCTGCGCAGCATGTGCGCAATGGGCGAGGTGGCGGCGCTTTCTTTGTCCACAAAATGCCGCGCCGCCTTGCCCGGCTGGTCGCCATCGCTTTCAAAAAACGCAATGCCCCAGCCGTCGGAATGGTGGTCGGTGCAGCCTCCGCGTTGCGCAAAACCGGTAAAGCTCAGGGTCAGGCTGGCTGGCAGGCGGCTGTTCATTCCTAGCAATTGGCACATGGAAACAGTTTACGCGTTTGCGCTATGCCGGGGATGCACACAGGGCGCCGCGTGGAGCGGCTGGGTCAGCTGCGCGGCTCACTCCACAGTTTGCCGCCGGTGGCCCAGTTTTCGGCTTTCACGTCGGTGATCAATACGTCCACCGAGTCGGGCGAGCCGCCGAGCACTTCGACACTGACGCGGGTAATTTCTTGCACCAGTTTTTTCTTTTGCTCCAGGGTGCGGCCTTCGATCATTTC
>CAMDKE010000029.1 GCA_945901215.1 Comamonas sp. lk | reverse complement strand
GGGCATGTGGAATATTTCAAGTACATGGTCGATTTGCTCAAAGCCCGAGGTGGTGCGCACATCCAGGTGTTTGGCGGCGGCGGCGGCGTGATCGTGCCCTCCGAGATTGCCGAACTGCAGGCTTATGGCGTGACCCGCATATACAGCCCCGAAGACGGCCAAAAAATGGGCCTGGCCGGCATGATTGGCGAGATGGTGATGCGTTGTGATCGCGACCTAGCAAGCTTCGCCCCCACCGACCTGGCCGCCATCCAGGGCCACAGCGACGCCCATTGGCGCGCGCTGGCGCAACTGCTCACCGCTGTGGAGGCCGGCAAGGTGAACGAGGCAACTTTGCAAGCCCTGCGCACCCAGGCTGCAGCCACTCACATTCCCAGCATCGGCATCACCGGCACTGGTGGCGCGGGCAAGTCTTCGCTGACCGACGAACTGATTCGCCGCCTGCGCCTGGACTGTGGCGACACGCTGCATATCGCGGTGATTTCCATTGACCCCTCAAGACGCAAGAGCGGCGGCGCGCTCTTGGGTGACCGCATCCGCATGAATGCGATTTCGCCATGGGCCACCACCAAGGGTGCGGAATTTTTCGCCGGGCCGTCCCAAGAAAAATTAGCCCCCTCGGGGGGCAGCGAACCACACGCAGTGGGGAGCGTGGGGGCCAGAGTGTTTATGCGCTCGCTGGCAACCCGCGACTTTGGAAGTGAAATCAGCCAGGCGCTTCCGGACGTGATTGCCGCCTGCAAGGTGGCCGGGTTTGACTTGATCGTGGTCGAAACCTCGGGCATCGGCCAGGGCGACGCCGCCATCGTGCCGCTGGTGGACGTGCCGCTGTACGTCATGACGCCCGAGTTTGGCGCCGCCAGCCAGCTCGAAAAGATTGACATGCTCGACTTTGCCGAGTTCGTAGCCATCAACAAGTTTGACCGCAAGGGATCGGCAGATGCGCTTCGTGACGTGGCCAAGCAAGTGCAGCGCAACCGCGAAGCCTGGACCACGCCCCTAGAAAGCATGCCGGTGTTTGGCACCATGGCCGCGCGCTTTAACGACGACGGCGTCACCGCCCTTTACCAGGCCATGTTGCCGCGCCTTCAGGCCCTTGGCTTGGCCGTGTCTGCGCAGCGTCTGCTGCCCGTGGCCGGTGTACGGCACAGCAGCAACCAAATGCCCATCGTGCCTGCTGCACGCACCCGCTACCTGGCCGAGATCAGCGACACGGTGCGCGGCTACAAAAAGCGCGCCCGCGCGCAGGCACAACTAGCCCGTGAAATTCAGCAACTCCAAGCCGCCGCCGCCATGCTGCAAGTGGACCGACCGGCTAAAGCCCGCGCTGCCGAGGCCGCACTGGCCCTGGCGCAAGAGCGCGAGCAAGTGCAAGACGCCGCCGCCAAGAAGCTGCTGGCCCAGTGGCCCGACATGCAAAAGGCCTACGCCGGGGACGAATACGTGGTCAAAATCCGGGACAAGGAAATTCGCACCGCGCTCACCAGCAAGTCGCTCAGCGGCACCACCATCCGCAAGGTGGCGCTTCCCACGTATGAAGACCATGGCGAGGTGCTGAAGTGGCTGATGCTGGACAACGTGCCGGGCAGCTTTCCGTACACCGCAGGCACTTTTGCCTTCAAGCGCGAGGGCGAAGACCCGACCCGCATGTTTGCAGGCGAGGGCGATGCCTTTCGCACCAACACCCGCTTCAAGTTGCTCAGCTCGGGCATGGCTGCCAAGCGCCTGTCCACCGCTTTTGACTCGGTCACCCTCTACGGCAACGACCCGGACCCACGCCCCGACATTTACGGCAAAGTGGGCAACAGCGGCGTGAGCATTGCCACGCTCGACGACATGAAGGTGCTGTACGGCGGCTTTGATTTGTGCAACCCCAGCACCAGCGTGTCCATGACCATCAACGGCCCGGCGCCCAGCATTTTGGCCATGTTCATGAACACCGCCATCGACCAAAACATCGACAAGTTCAAAACGGACAACGGCCGCGAACCCACCGACACAGAGACGGCCAAGATCAAAGAATGGGTGCTGGCCAATGTGCGCGGGACGGTGCAGGCCGACATTCTGAAAGAAGACCAGGGCCAGAACACCTGCATCTTCTCGACCGAGTTCAGCCTCAAGGTGATGGGCGACATTGCCCAGTATTTTGTGCACCACGACGTGCGCAACTTCTACAGCGTGAGTATCAGCGGCTACCACATTGCCGAGGCCGGGGCCAACCCGATCAGCCAACTGGCGTTTACGCTTTCCAACGGATTCACCTTTGTCGAAGCCTACCTGGCGCGCGGCATGCACATTGACGACTTTGCGCCCAACTTAAGCTTCTTCTTCAGTAACGGCATGGACCCGGAATACACCGTCATGGGCCGCGTGGCCCGGCGCATCTGGGCCGTGGCCATGCGCGACAAATACGGCGCCAACGAGCGCAGCCAAAAGCTCAAATACCACATCCAGACCAGCGGCCGCAGTCTGCACGCGCAAGAGATCCAGTTCAACGACATCCGCACCACCTTGCAGGCGCTGATCGCGATTTACGACAACTGCAACAGCCTGCACACCAACGCGTTTGACGAGGCGATTACCACGCCCACCGAAGACTCGGTGCGGCGCGCCATGGCCATCCAGCTCATCATCAACCGCGAATGGGGCCTGGCCAAGAACGAAAACCCCGGCCAGGGTGCCTTCATCATCGAAGAACTCACCGAGCTGCTAGAAGAAGCCGTGCTGGCCGAGTTCGAGAAAATTGCCGAGCGCGGCGGCGTGCTCGGGGCCATGGAAACCGGCTACCAGCGCGGCAAGATCCAAGATGAATCCATGCACTACGAAATGCTCAAGCACACCGGCGAGCTGCCCATCATCGGCGTCAACACCTTCCGCAACCCCCACGGCGACCAGGTCATGGACAAGCTGGAGCTCGCCCGCAGCACCGACGCCGAAAAAGCCAGCCAGTTAGAACGCCTGCACGCCTTCCACGCCCGCCATGCCACCCAGTCCCCCGCCATGCTGGCGCGCCTACAGAAAGCGGTGATCGCCAACGGCAACGTGTTTGAAGTGTTGATGGACGCGGTGCGCGTCTGCTCGCTGGGGCAGATTACGAATGCGCTGTTTGAGGTGGGCGGGCAGTACCGGCGCAATATGTAAGACCGAGTCCTTTCCATGGCACACGCCCCGGAACCCCACCCGCTGCTCGACCTCGACGCCCAAGCGCTCCTCGCCCGGGCCTATGCGCTGCGCAGCGACGACGAGTCGCGGGCCTTGTACCGCGACTGGGCCACGACTTATGACAAGACCATGGTGGACGGCCTGCAATATCGCTCGCCCACGGTGGTGGTGGATTTGTTGCGCCCGCATCTGGCGAACGCTCAGGCGCTGGTGCTGGACATTGGTTGCGGCACCGGGCTGGCCGGGCGCGCCTTGGCGGCGCACGGGTTTACGGAAATCGAGGGTCTGGACTTGTCGCCAGAGATGGCGCAAGTGGCCGCCGACAGCGGCGCCTACCGTGCGTTTGTCATGGCGGACTTGAACGCCACACTGCCCGTGCCGGACGCGACCTATGACGCCGCCATGTGCTGCGGTACCTTCACCACCGGCCATGTGTCCGCCGCGTGCCTGAATGTTATCTTGCGCATCCTGCGCCCCGGCGCACCCTTTGCCTTTACCGTCAAGCGCAGCGAGTGGGACACCTTGGGTTTTGGCGCCAAGATTGCCGCTCTGGCCGACAGCGGCGCTCTGCGCGTGGCCAGCATCGCACCGGACCGGCTGTACGCCAATTCGCCAGAGCCAGACGGGATGATGTGCCTGGTTTGGCGTGTTTGAGTCAAACCCGCCGAAGCCTCAGGCCGTCACGGTCTCCACCGCCCACACCCTCACCTCCACTCCGCTCAACACTGCATTCCCCGACAGCGGGTCGCGCAGCTGCTCGTTCAGCAAGGCGTTTAAGTTGACGCCAGGCCGCTGCGCGGCCACGGAGAGTTGCGCGCCGGGCAGGTCGTGGCCCCAGCCGTGGGGCAGGCTGACGACGCCGGGCATCATCTCTGCGCTGATGTGCACTTGCGCTTGCAGGCTGGCTTGGGCGTTTTCCAGGGTGGCCATGGCGCCCTCAGTCAGGCCCAGGCGTTCGGCGTCCGCCGGGTGAACCAGGGCGGTGCAGCGGAAGGGGCCTTTGGCCAGCGTGGGCAGGTTGTGCATCCAGCTGTTGTTGGTGCGCACGTCGCGCCGGCCGATCACCACCATGTCGGGCGCGGGGCGTTGCAGGTCGGCCAGGGCGCGGGGCAGGTCGGCGATCAACAGAAGCGGCGCGAGTTCGACCTTGCCGCTGGGGGTGCGCAATGACTCGGGAATGCGCGGCTGCAGTTCACCCAGGTCAATGCCCCCGGTCGGGTTGGCGGCCATGACCTTGGCCAGGTTCAGCCCCTCGGGTTTTTGGCCAAATGCATCGCCGTAAGGGCCAGCGCGCAGCGCCAGGTCCAGCGCGCGCTGCGGGCCGCGCAGGCCTTGGGTGGCGGCAATTACCGCGTCTGCGTGGGCGCCAAAGCTGCGTTGTGCGTCGTCGGCAAACTGGCTGTCGTCCAGCGCGCCAATATCCACCCCGGCGCCCAGGCCCTGGGCTATTGCCGCGATGCGCAGCAGGTTTTCCCATTCCTCGGGCTGATTCGCGGGGCGCTCCAACACCGGCGGGCTGTAGCGCGCGTGGTTGCGCCAGGACATTTGCGGAAAGGCGACGTCAAAGTGCAGGTCTTCCAGCGGCGAGGGGCCGGGCAAGATCACGTCGGCGTGGCGCGTGGTCTCGTTCAGGTAAATGTCCAGGCTCACCATGAAGTCCAGGCTGTCGAGCGCCTGGGACAGGCGCGGCCCGTTGGGTACTGACAACACTGGGTTGGTAGCCACAGTAATCAGCGCGCGCATACGGCCCTCGCCGGGCGTGTCGATTTCTTCGGCAATGCAGTTGATCGGGAATTCGCCCATCACCTCGGGCGCGCCGCTCACCCGCGCCTGTCGCCGCCCGGTGGCCACGCCCTTGCCGCGTCCGGCCGCGCCGCTGCTGTTGGCTGAAAAAGCGGCGGCGTTGGCAAACATAGCGCCGCCGGGAGCGTCCAGGTGGCCGGTCAGCACGTTAAGCACATCCACCAGCCAGCTGGAGAGCGTGCCGTATTCCTGGGTGCAGGTGCCAATGCGGGCGTAAACGGCGGCGCGCGGTGTGCTGGCCAGTTGGCGCGCCAGGGCGCGGATGGTGTGGGCGTCCATGGCGCAGCGCGCGGCCACCGCCTCGGGCGTGAAGGCGGCCACGGCGGCGCGCACCTCGTCTACGCCGGTCACCCAGTCCTTCACCGCGCCCAGGCTGACCAGGTTTTCATCAAACAGGGTGTGCACCATGGCGGCGAGCAAAAAGACGTCTGCGCCGGGGCGGATGAAGTGGTGCGCGTCGGCCACGGCCGCCGTCTCGGTACGGCGCGGGTCAATGACGATGAGCTTGCCGCCGCGCGCTTGCAGGGCTTTGGCCTTGCCTCGGAAGTCGGGCACGGTCCACATGCTGCCGTTGCTGGCCAAGGGGTTGGCGCCAATTACCAGCAGCAGGTCGGTGCGGGCAATGTCTGGAATGGCGATGGACAGCCAAGTGCCAAACATCAGGCCGCTGGCGAGTTGCTTGGGAATTTGGTCCACGCTGGAGGCGCTGAAGATGTTTTTGGTGCCCAGCGCGCGGGCCAGCTTGGCAAAGTAGGTGAGCAAACCAATCTTGTGCGCTGACGGGTTGCCGGTGACCAGGCCCACGGCGTCGCGCCCGTGCGCGGCCACGATGGGCGGCAGGCGGCGGTCGATTTCGGCAAAGGCCTCGTCCCAGCTCACCGCTACATGCACGCCATTGCGCTTGACCATCGGGCTGCGCAGGCGGTCCGTGTCCTCGTGCAGGTCTTTCAGCGCCACCGCTTTGGGGCAGATGTAGCCGGCGCTGAACACGTCGGCCTCGTGGCCGCGAATGCTGATGACCTTTTTGTTCTCGACCTTGATCTCCAGGCCACAGCAGGCCTCGCACAAGGGACAAATGCGGTGGTGGGTGGTGGTGCTCATGGGGCGTCCAGAAATAGGCGGGCGAGGCGCTGCGCCATCAGGGTTCAAAAAGGAGAGAAGTGCTGGTTCAGGCAGAGGTGGTCAAGCCGTAGTGCGCAATCAGCGCCTCCCGCTGGCGGGGGTCGAGATTGAGGCGGCTGGCGTCGCGGCCAGCGGTGCGCAGCAGGCGTTCGTCCATTACATAACGCCACAGCGGCGGCACATAGGCCACCAAAAACATGCCAAAGTAGCCACTGGGCAGCGTGGGCAGGTTCTCAAAATGGCGCAGCGACTGGTAGCGGCGCAGCGGGTGGGCGTGGTGGTCCGAGTGGCGCTGCAGGTGAAACACGATCCAGTTGGAAAAGATGTGGTTGCTGTTCCAGGAGTGGTGCGGCTGGCAGGGCTCGAAGCTGCCGTTGGCGCGCTGCTGGCGCAGCAGGCCGTAGTGCTCGATGTAATTGGCCGATGTCAGCTGAAAGTTAGCCCAGAACGAAGCTAACAGCAAAAACGGCAGCACCGTCCAGCCCAGCCACAGCACCAGGCCGCTCCACAGCGCCAGCGTCAGCAAGGCCGGTTGCACGATGTCGTTGTGCCAGGACAGCACCGGCAGCCCGGCTTTTTGCAGGCGCGTGCGCTCCAGCACCCAGGCGCGGCGCGCGGCGCCGGGCATTTCGCGCAGCACAAAGCGGTAAATCGACTCGCCCATGCGCGAAGACGCCGGGTCGGCCGGCGTGGCCACATCGCGGTGGTGGCCGCGGTTGTGCTCCACATAAAAATGGCCGTAGCCCGAGGGCGCCAGCACGATCTTGGCCAGCGCGCGCTCAAGCCGGGTGTTTTTGTGGCCCAACTCATGCCCCAGATTGATGCAAAAGCCGCCGACCGATCCGCAGATCAGCACCAGCGCCGCCCAGCCGTGCAAGGGCAGGCTCATATGCGTGGCAAACCAGGCGCTGAAGATGAAAGACAGCCACAGCACGGGCGCCAGTAAATAGGTTATCCAGCGGTAGTAGACATCGGCGTCCAGCGCCGGGACGGCCGATTCGGGTGGGTTGCTGCGGTCTTCGCCCAGCACGTAGTCAAGCAGCGGCACCACGCTGTAGAAAAACACCACCGGCAGCCACAGCGCCCACGTCTGGCCCGTCAAAAGCATCAGCGCCGGGCCCACCAGCACGGTGGTGGGAATCAGCAAAGACAGCAGCCAGGCGTAGCGCTTGCGATCGCGGTAGGGCGTGGTCGCGATGGGCTCAGGTGCGGAGATGGTGGACATAGTGGTCTCGGCTTTTGGGCAACAAAAATGAAATTGCAGGTAGCGAGGCCGCAAGGCAAGCCCAAAGGGAAATGCCGTGCCAGCGCGATGCGTTTGACTGTACGCAATTTTCCGGGCCAGCGCATGCTCCAACTAGCGGGTTTACCCACGCAGAGTCGCTGCGGTTACAGCGTGCCTGTTGGGTCATTTGCGGCGCCACTCACACACCCAGTTGCCCTGCCAGCCACGCGCACAGCTCGCCCTCTGGCCGCTCAAACCCGGCCAGCACCGTGAAATGGTCGGCCCCGGCAATGGGGCGCAGCTCGGACTGGTTGCCCAGCGCACCCCAGGCAGCGTGCATGGACTGCGCCTGGCGCGCAAATTCGCTCGTCTCAGCGCCGCCCCAGGTGAACCAGGTCGGTGTGGCGCAGGCGCGCGCGGTGTACGCGGGCGAATTGCGCCGGACCACGCCGTCGTCGAGCTGGATCATGGGCTGCAAGTAGCTGTAGCGCAGCGGCGCAATGTCGTAAATGCCGCTGATGCACAAGGCCGCCTTGATCGGGTCAGGTGCCAGACCATAGTCGCGCGCCCAGTCGGTTTGCAGGCACATGGCCGTGAGGTGGCCGCCGGCCGAATGGCCGCCCACGCTGAAGCGCGCCGGGTCCCCGCCGTACTGGGCGATGTTGCGCACCGTCCAGGCCACGGCCGCGCGCACCTGGCGCGTGATTTCGTCGATCGTCACCCAGGGGCACAGCGCGTAGTTCACCACCACGGTGGTAATGCCCCGGCGCTGCAAGCCCAGCGCCACGCCGCTGAATTCCTTGCTGGATAGCGCGCGCCAGTAGCCGCCGTGGATGAAGACAAACACCGGGGCGTTCGGTGCATCGGCCGGAAAAATGTCCAGCGTTTCGTGCACCGTGGCGCCAAAGGGAATGTCCAGGTGTTGTTTCAGGCTCGCGCGGGCGAGCGCGCTTTGCGCCACAAAGTGCTTGCCCGGCGCTGCGGGGTCGGCCAGCGCGATGGACGGGTTGTACTGGGCGTCAATCTGCGCCTGGGTGCTGAACTCGCGGTACAGCATGGGTGCGGCGGGCAGGTTTGCAGTCATGGGCGGATTCCTCTGTTAGGCGGGGTGGTGCCGGTTTTTACATCAGCCGCACTTTGACCGACTTGCCCTTGATGCGCCCGGCGTTGAGCTTGGCGCAGGCGGCGGGCGCAACGGCGCGGGCCACGGCCACGAAGGTGCAGAACTCGGTGACCTGAATCTTGCCGATCTGTTCGCGCGTGTAGGCCGGGCCGCCTTCCTCGTTGGTCAGCGCCCCCAGCACGTCGCCAGGGCGGATTTTCTCTTTGCGGCCACCCAAAATTTGCAGGGTCACCATGGGCGGCAGCAGCGGCGCGGCGCTGGCGGGGGTGAGAGTGTCCAGTCCATACCAGGTGCTGCTGAAGTGCTGGTACTGCTCAATCTTGCCCACCGCGCCCATCTCGTTCATGCTGGCCAGGCTCAGGGCCAGGCCCGATTCACCGGCGCGCCCGGTGCGGCCCACGCGGTGCACATGCACCTCGGGGTCAGGGGTGATGTCCACATTGATCACCGCCTCCAACTGGTTGATGTCCAGCCCGCGCGAGGCCACGTCGGTGGCCACCAGCACCGAGCAGCTGCGGTTGGCAAACTGCGCCAGCACCTGGTCGCGCTCGCGCTGCTCCAGCTCGCCATACAGCGCCAAGGCGTTAAAGCCGTGCTCTTGCAGCCAGTCCACCAAGTCTTTGCATTGCTGCTTGGTGTTGCAAAACGCCAGCGTGCTGACCGGGCGAAAGTGCATCAGCAATTGGCCCACCGCGTCAAAGCGGTTGGCGCGGGTGACCTCATAGAAGCGCTGCTCAATCTGGCTTTGCGCCTGCGGAGCTTCTATCTTGATGTGCAGCGGCGACTTCAAAAAAGACTGCGCCAGCTTCTCAATGCCCTCGGGGTAGGTGGCAGAGAACAACAGGGTTTGGCGTTCTTTGGGTGTTTGCTGGACGACCTTGCGGATGTCCTCAAAAAAGCCCATGTCCAGCATGCGGTCCGCCTCGTCGAGCACCAGGGTGTTGAGGCCTTCAAGCGCCAGGTAGCCACGTTCCAAGTGGTCCATGATGCGCCCGGGCGTGCCCACCACAATGTGGGCGCCGTTTTCTAACGAGGCGCGCTGGCCGCGCAGCGGAATGCCGCCGCACAGGGTGACCACCTTCACGTTGTCTTGCGCCCGCGCCAGGCGGCGGATTTCCACCGTCACCTGGTCGGCCAGCTCGCGGGTTGGGCACAGCACCATGGCTTGCACCGCAAACCAGCGCGGGTTGAGTTTGGCCAGCAGTCCCAGGGCAAAGGCAGCGGTTTTGCCGCTGCCGGTTTTGGCCTGGGCGATCAGGTCTTGCCCGGCCAGCGCGGCGGGCAGGCTGGCGGCCTGGATGGGCGTCATTTCCAGGTAGCCCAGCTGCTCCAGGTTGGCCAGCGTGGCCGGGGCCAGCGGCAGGGAAGAAAAAGCGGTGGTTGCGGGGGCGTTTGTTGTTGTAGCAGTCATGCACCCATTATCGGGCGCGGGTCTGGCAACGCCCCTGGATGCGCTTACTTGCCGTTGATCGCCAGCAGTTCCACCTCAAACAGCAGCGTGGCATTGGGCGGAATCACGCCGCCTGCACCGCGCGCGCCGTAGGCTATTGCCGCCGGGCAAGTCAGCTTCGCCTTGCCGCCGACCTTCATTTTTTGCACGCCCTCGGTCCAGCAGGGAATCACGCCGCGCAGCGGAAAGTCGATCGGTTCGTTGCGCTTGTACGAGCTGTCAAATTCGCGTCCGTCGGGGAAGGTGCCTTTGTAATGCACCTTGACGCTGTCGGCTGCTGTGGGGCTGGCGCCACTACCCTCTTTCAAAGCGCGGTAGACCAGGCCGCTGGCGGTAACCACGGCGCCGGGTTCTTTGGCTGCGGCGTCGGTGGTGCCGTCTGCCATTGCGGCGGTGCTCAGGACGAGGAGGGTGGCGGTGGCGGCTGCCAGGGTGGCAAGGCGGAGGGAGGTTTTCATAAGTGACTAGGGGGTAGAAAAGGGCTGGGCTGAGAGTTGCATTCTCGCAGGCTGCAGCGCCCATCGGGTTATGTGAGGGGCGTGTGTAGTAACAAAAAGCTTGACCCCCCTATCGAAGTGTTACTACAATTTACTTTATGGAAATCGAGTTCGATACCAACAAAAACGCAGCCAACATTCGTTTGCGAGGTCTGTCGTTTGAGCGGGTGGTGGACTTTGATTTTGAGAACGCGGTTTATAGGCAAGATTCTCGGCGTGACTACGGTGAAATCCGCATTCGCACTTTGGGCTTTCTGGATGGGCGCCTACACGCGTTAGTGTTCACAGAAACTGCGAAAGGCGTTCGGGTCATCAGTTTTCGTAAGGCAAATAAGCGAGAGGTAAAAACATATGAGCAAGAAACCCAATCCTGAGCTGATTGACCTTGATAACCCTGAGTGGACGGCTCAGGACATTCAGTCAGCCATGCAATTTTCCGGCTTGCCGGTGACCTTGCAAGCCAAATTGCGTGGGCGTGGACCTCAGAAAGCGCCGCCGAAAGTCTCCACCACCATCCGGTTGTCGCCGGATGTGATCCAAGCCTTTCGAGCAGGTGGAGAGGGCTGGCAGACGCGCATTGATGCTGCGTTGAAAGACTGGCTGCGCACTCACTCGGCGGTGTAGTTGGAGCGCCTCTTTAGGCTCCGCGATAGCGGGCCTTAGGCTAAGGTGCAGCCCATGCCCCAACCCGCCAAACCCTCCGGCCATCACCATGTGTACGTCATCGATCTGTCGAAAGACGTGCTGCTGGAGCCCAAGTTTGTGCGCTGCAACCCCGGCTATGTCCACGGCAAGCCCTGTGTGTATGTGGGCATGACCGGCCTGGACCCCGACATTCGCTTTGATAAACACAAAGCGGGCCTACAAGCCAATGCCTATGTGCAGCGCTATGGCCTGCGCCTGCTGCCCGATCTGTACGAGGCCTACAACCCCATGCCATACCAAGCCGCCGTGGACATGGAAATTGAACTGGGCATTGGCTTGCGCGCGGCGGGGTTTGGGGTTTGGCAGGCGTGAGGGCAATTGCCGTGAACGGCGTCAGAGATTTCAGCCGCGCCAAGGTGGACGAGTACCCATTGCGCTGGACTTGGAGATGCTTAGAACGGGGAGTCTTCTACGACCCGCTTAATGCGTATAGAAAATCCGATTTTTTACACACATCAGGGCTAACATGCAAAGCAAATTTGAATCGCTGAACAAGTAGCCGATTCACCGCATCTCAATTACCCCCGCCATGAAGCCGCTCGAAAGCTTAGACCCCGCCCGGTTTGACACTGCGCCTATCCTCAAGCGCCTGGCCAGCAGCAGTCGGCGTTTGGCAGAACTGAAAGGCTTGGCGGCTTCCATCCCCAATCAGGCGATTTTGATTAACACCCTGGGCTTGCAAGAGGCCAAGGACAGGCTTGGAAGCACAAATGTCCGTGTACCTGAAGGAGCTGGGCTATGAGTGACACCACCGGGCCGACCGGACAAACCACGGGCCAGGGAGAGCTGGTCTTGTACGCGTCTGAAGACGGCAGCGCCACCTTCTTCCTTCGGGCGCAAGACGGAACGGTTTGGCTGACTCAGATGGAACTGGCAGAACTGTTCCAAACCTCGATACCCAACGTCAACATCCACATCAAAAATGTGCTGGAAGAAGGTGAACTGCAGCCTGAAGCAACTATTAAAGAAGACTTAATAGTTCGATTGGAAGGTAAGCGGCAGGTCAAGCGCCCAGTCAAACTCTACAACCTGGGCATGATTCTGGCCGTGGGCTACCGGGTCAAATCTCCCCGTGGCACGCAGTTTCGCCAGTGGGCAAGCACTCACTTGCGTGAATACCTGGTCAAAGGCTTCGTCATGGACGACGAACGCCTGAAAGACCCGGTTGGCTGGGACTACTTTGATGAACTGCTCCAGCGCATCCGCGAGATACGGACATCAGAGAAGCGCTTTTACCAAAAAGTGCGCGACCTGTTTGCCTTGTCGGTGGACTACGAGGACAGCGCCGACACGGTGGGCCACTTCTTTGCCGAAGTGCAAAACAAGATGCTGTATGCCGTCACCCAGCAAACCGCAGCAGAAATCATTGTCAAGCGCGCGGACTCTACGCAACCCAACATGGCTCTCACGGCTTGGAAGGCTGGCCGCGTACGCAAGACAGATGTCATCGTTGCCAAGAACTACCTCAACGCAGATGAGATCGACCACCTGAACCGCATGGTCACCGCCTTTCTGGAGTTTGCAGAGCTACGCACCCGCCAGCGCAAACAGCTGGTGATGGCCGACTGGCGGCAATACGTGGACAGCTTCATCCAGTTCAATGAGAGCCCCCTGCTCAAGGGTGTGGGCCGCATGAGCCATGACGCAATGCTGAAGATCGTGCACGGGCGCTATGAAGAGTTTGACGAGCAGCGGCGCAAGGCTGAAGCTAGCGAAGCGGATAGCGCAGATATGAAAGAGCTTGAGCAGGCTGAAAAGCAGTTGACCAAGAAAGGTGGGCGAGATGCTTCCTAACGGGTGGAACGAAACTACCTTGGGTACGGCTTTGAGACGCAGCATTTGGCCAGGGCTGCATAACCGTTCTACTTTTAGGTTCAGTGGTAATTGGGGGGATTACCGAATGTCGGCGGTCCGGTGGTATCTGGGTGCTGACCACATTTTTCAAATCCGCGCGCAGTGGAGCGCACTGGCCGCCAGCCTTTTGACGATCCGGCCAATCTCGTGGTTCAAGTGGGCCTGATGCCGGGCGTTTGGAGATGGCTAGCTCGACGTACTGGTGTTTTATAGGACCGGTTTCGTAGGATTTTTAACGACTGCTGCCGACCCATTGCCGACGGTCGCGGTGCTGCCTCGGGTGGCGGTGGTGCAGCGTAAACGGTCAGTCGCAAAACCCTGCCTTGCGGTGAGTCTGGGCCATAGCAGTCATCGGCCAAAACCAGCGTTCAGCCAGCGATCAAGCAAAGCGGAAATTCGACTT
>CAMDKE010000028.1 GCA_945901215.1 Comamonas sp. lk | reverse complement strand
TCGCCGGGGTGAATTTCGTCAAGTAGTTCATTCATGTTGAATCACTGTTTAGCTGCTGGGCAAGCAAAGTTGGGGCTTGCAGGCGTGCCCTACGCCCCATCCTTCGCCGCCTTCAACGTCAACTCAAACCCCAACGCCTTCATCACCTTGAACAAGGTGTCCGAGCTGGGCGCGCGTTCGCCAGACAGGCTCTTGTACAGGCTTTCGCGTGACAGGCCGGTGTCGCGGGCCAGTTGCGTCATGCCACGGGCACGGGCAATGTCGCCCAGTGCAGCAGCCAGTTCGGCCGGGTCGCCATCGGCCAGCACTTGGCTTAGGTATTCGGCCACGTCTTCGTCCGTGCCAAGGTAGTTGGCCATGTCGAAAGGCCGGGTTCGGATGGAGATCGCGTTCATGGTGTTAATTCCTTGGCTATGGCCTTTGGGGCTTCAATGTCGCTTGCTTGGCTGGATTTGTCGCCGCCGCCCAGCATCATGATCACGAGTCCGCCGAGCTGTAGGTAGTACATCCGCCAGCCGGGACCGAAAAACTCGCGCATTTCCCAGACGCCTTCGCCCACCGGCTTGGCGTCCCCCAGGTTGCCCCGCATTGCCTTGCCCAGCCGTCTGCGCAGTCGAATCCGCGTGGGCCGGTCCCGCAGGCTGTTCACCCAATCGACGAAAGCATCAGTTTCCAGGACGGTGTACGTGGGCGAATTGTAGCCAAAAGGCTACGATTTTACGAATATGACGCACCTGAGTTAGCCCCCCTACACTCCCCCCATGAACCGCAACCTCTGGCTCCTCGCCCTTTGCCAAGGCCTTTTGCTCACCAACAACATCGCTTTCATTGCCATCAACGGCCTGGTTGGCCTGCGGCTGGCACCGGTGGGGTGGATGGCCACGCTGCCCGTGATGGGCTATGTGGTGGGTGCGGCGCTCAGCACCCCGCTGGTGGCGTACAGCCAAGGACGCTGGGGGCGCAAAGTGGCGTTCCAGTCCGGATTGGTGGTGGCGTTCTTGTCGGCTTTGCTGGCGGCTTGGGCGATATTTACGCAACAGTTTTGGTGGGTGGTGGTGGCCACGGTGGTGGCGGGCTATTACAGCGCCAACGGCCAGTTGTACCGCTTTGCCGCTGCCGAGCTGGCGCTGCCCGCTGCGCGCGAACGGGCGGTGTCGCTTGTGCTGGCCGGGGGGTTGCTGGGCGCCATCGTCGGCCCCAACCTGGCGGCGCGCTCGCGCAGTTTGCTCGACGTGCCTTTTGCCGGGGCCTACCTGGCGCTGGCCGTGGTAGCGCTTGTGTCCATGGTGCTGATGGCCTTCATCACCTTTGCGCCCGAGCCACCCAAGCCTGCCGTGGGCAGCACGACGCCCAGAGGCCGCAGCGCGCTGCAGATGCTGCGCGAACCTGTGTTCATGGTCGCCTGCATGGCCGGCGCCCTGGGGTATGGCGTGATGAACCTGCTGATGGCGGCCACGCCACTGGCCATGCAGCAGTGCGGCCTGAGCTTTGAGAACATCGCCGTGGTGCTGGAATGGCATGTGATTGGCATGTTTGCCCCGGGCTTTTTTACCGGCAACCTGATTCGCCGCTTTGGCGCCTTGCCGGTGATGGGCGCGGGCGTGTTGCTCAATGCGCTGTGCATTGGCGTGGCGCTGACCGGGCAAGACTTGCACCAGTTCACGGTGGCGCTGTTTTTACTGGGCGTGGGATGGAACTTTTTGTTCACCGGCAGCACCAGCCTGTCGCTGGCGGCCTACGCGCCCGAAGAAAAAGACCGGGCGCAGGCAGTGATCAATTTTGCGGTGTTCGCGGTGATGGCGCTTACCTCGTTTGCCGCGGGGGCGCTGGTCACCACCCAAGGCTGGGACTTGCTTAATGCCGGCTCCATGGTGCCGGTGGTGCTGACCGGTGGCTTGCTTTGGTGGCTGCACCGCCAGCGCCGCACCGCGGCGGCCTGAGCGGCGTCGCAGGCGCCCGCAAGAGAAGTGGGGCCAAATGGCCCCCCTTACAATGAGCGGCTAGCCAATATCCACCCGCGCAGGGTGGCCATGCTGCGCGCAGCGGCACTTTTCACAAACCTTCCGGGAGCTATTACGTGTTTATTTCCTCTGCCTTCGCCCAATCCGCCCCAGTTGCCGCCGCCGGGGGTGACCTGCAATCCACGTTGATGAGCATGCTGCCGCTGGTTTTGATGTTTGTGGTGCTTTATTTCGTGATGATCCGCCCGCAAATGAAAAAGCAAAAAGAACACAAGTCCATGATCGACGCACTCGCCAAGGGCGATGAAGTGGTTACCTCAGGTGGCATGCTGGGCAAAGTCAGCAAGATGGGCGACAACCACATCGGCCTGGAAGTGAGTAGCGGTGTGGAGGTGCAGGTTCAACGCAGCGCCGTGGTGCAGGTGCTGCCAAAAGGCTCCATCAAGTAAGCGGCCCCATCCGCCATTCTTAGCCTCCTGCGCACCGCGCGCATTTCCCTGACCGTCCGAGCCGCCCCCCATGAACCGTTATGCCCTGTGGAAGTACGTGATCCTTGCGGTTGCCATTCTTGTTGGCGGCCTGTACGCTTTGCCCAATGTGTTCGGCGAAGCCCCGGCGGTGCAGGTGTCTGTGGCCAAGGGCTCCATGACGCTGGACCTGGGCACGGTGGCGCGGGTCGAAGAGGCCATTAAAGCTGCTGGATTGAGCGCCGATGCGGTGAGCCTGGACGGCAATTCAATCAAAGCCCGCTTTGCCAATACCGACGCCCAGCTAAAGGCCAAGGGCGCGATCCAAACGGCCCTGAACCCGGATGCCGCCGATCCCTCTTTTGTGGTGGCTCTGAACCTTTTGTCCCGTTCACCTGCCTGGTTAAGCGCTTTGCATGCCTCGCCCATGTACCTGGGCTTGGACCTGCGCGGCGGCGTGCACTTCATGCTGCAAGTGGACATGCAAGCGGCTTTGAGTAAAAAGGCCGAATCCCTGGCAGGCGACTTGCGCAGTGTCTTTCGCGACAAAACTGTGCGCCACGGCGGCATCAGCCGCAGCGGCCAGACAGTGGAAATCCGCTTTCGTGACGTCGCTATGTTAGAGGCGGGCAAACGCGTGATTCAAGCCGAATTCCCTGACCTGAGCACGGTCGAGACGCCAGAGGCCGATGGCTTCAAAATGGTCGCCACCATCCAGCCCGTGGCCGCGCGCCTGGTGCAAGAGCAGGCGCTCAAGCAAAACATCACCACCTTGCATAACCGGATCAACGAACTCGGCGTGGCCGAGCCCGTGATCCAGCAGCAAGGCCAAGACCGCATCGTGGTGCAGCTGCCCGGCGTGCAGGACACCGCCAAGGCCAAAGACATCTTGGGCCGCACCGCCACCTTGGAAATCCGCATGGTCGACGAAGGTGCCGACGCCCGCGCGGCTGAGGCGGGCAATGGCCCGGTGCCGTTTGGCTCCGAGCGCTTTTTGGAGCGCAATGGCCAACCGGTGGTCGTCAAAAAACAAGTCATCCTGACCGGGGAGAACCTGACCGACGCCCAACCCGGTTTTGACAGCCAGACGCAAGAGGCTGCCGTACACCTGACGCTAGACGCCAAGGGCGCGCGCATCTTCCGCGATGTCACGCGCGAGAGCGTGGGCAAGCGCATGGCGATTTTGCTGTTTGAAAAAGGAAAGGGCGAGGTGGTTACTGCGCCGGTGATTCGTTCTGAAATCGGTGGCGGCCGGGTACAAATCTCGGGACGCATGACCACCATGGAGGCCGCTGACACGGCGCTTTTGCTGCGCGCGGGTTCGCTGGCCGCACCCATGGAAATCATCGAAGAGCGCACCATTGGCCCCTCGCTGGGTGCCGAAAACATTGCCAAGGGCTTTAACAGCGTGACCTGGGGCTTTCTGGCCGTCACTGCCTTTATGTGCGTGTACTACATGCTTTTTGGCATGATTTCCAGCGTGTCACTGGGCTTGAACCTGCTCTTGCTGGTGGCCGTGCTGTCCATGCTGCAAGCCACGCTCACGCTGCCCGGGATGGCCGCCATGGCGCTCGTGCTCGGTATGGCGATTGACGCCAACGTGCTGATCAACGAGCGCGTGCGCGAGGAGCTGCGTGGCGGCGCCTCGCCGCAAGCCGCCATCCACGCGGGTTACGACCGCGCCTGGGCCACCATCATTGATTCCAACGTCACCACCCTGATCGCCGGCCTGGCGCTGCTGGCTTTTGGCTCGGGCCCGGTGCGCGGCTTTGCCGTGGTGCACTGCCTGGGTATTTTGACCAGCATGTTCTCGGGCGTGTTCTTCTCGCGCGGCGTAGTCAACCTTTGGTATGGCCGCCAAAAGAAACTCAAAAGCGTGTCGATTGGCACCGTGTGGCGGCCTGACGGCGGCGCCAGTGGCTCTGCCGTGGCCAACCCTAATGCGCTGGAGAAATAAGCATGGAATTTTTCAAAATCCGCCGCGACATTCCGTTCATGAAGAACGCGCTGGCGTTCAACCTGGTGTCACTCATCACGTTTTTGGTGGCGGTGTTCTTTTTGTTCTCGCGCGGCCTGCATTTGTCGGTGGAGTTCACTGGTGGCACGTTGATGGAGGTGGGCTACAGCCAAAGCGCTGACCTGCAGGCCATTCGCAACAGCGTCGACGCCCTGGGACTCAGAGACGCGCAGGTGCAAAACTTTGGCACCGCCCAAGACGTGTTGATTCGCATGCCGGTACAAAAAGGCAGCACCTCGGGCGCACAGAGCGAAAAAGTGCTGGTGGCACTCAAGGCGCTAGACCCCAGCGCCACGCTGCGCCGCACCGAGTTTGTCGGCCCGCAGGTGGGCGACGAATTGGCCACCGACGGCCTCAAGGCGCTGGCTTTTGTGGTGGTTGGCATCATGCTGTACTTGGCTATTCGCTTTGAGTGGAAGTTTGCGGTGGCCGCCATCATCGCCAACTTGCACGACGTGATCATCATCCTGGGTTTTTTTGCCTACTTTCAATGGGAATTTTCTTTGCCCGTGCTGGCTGCTGTGCTGGCGGTGTTGGGCTATTCGGTCAACGAGTCAGTGGTGATTTTTGACCGTATCCGCGAGAACTTTCGCCGCTACCGGCGCATGGATACGCGCGAAATCATCGACAACGCCATTACCTCGACCATTAGCCGCACCATCATCACCCACGGCTGTACGCAAATCATGGTGCTGTCCATGTTGCTATTTGGTGGCGCCACGCTGCATTACTTTGCGCTGGCCCTGACCATTGGCATCTTGTTTGGTATCTATTCTTCGGTTTTTGTGGCCGCTGCTATTGCCATGTGGCTGGGTATCCAGCGCGAAGACCTGATCAAGGCCCCGGTCAAGAAAGACAACGATCCCAGCGACCCCAACGCCGGGGCCACAGTTTAGGCTGCAACTGGCCAGAACTGCCTAAGTTAAACACCGCGGGCAATGCGCCCGCCCAGGGCATCCAAGTGGCCCAACATGCGTTCGGCTTGTAGGGGCTTTTGGTAGACGGTGACCCAAGCTGGTAAGTCGCCGTCTTGCCGTGCTTCTGAGGGGCTTTTGGCGCTGACCACCAGCACGGCGATACTTTGGTACGCCGTTTCGGTAGCCAATGCCTTGACCAGGTGGTAGCCGTCAAAGGGCTGCATCATCAAATCAGTGACCACCACGTCCGGGCGCTGGCGCTCGATTTGAATCAACGCCTGGGAGCCGTCGCCCACTACCGTCAGCGTCACTGGGTGTGTGCAGCGCTTGACCAAGGCTTGGATGTAAGCCACTTGCAGCGGGTCGTCTTCGGCCAGCAACACGCGCAAAGCGCCTGAGGTGCCCCCGTCCAGGTTTGAAGCCCGGTTGGGCATCATTTTTTCAACCGCACTGCGGAAAATCCGCCTGTGACCCCCTGATGTCACCCATGCGTCCAACTCGCCATTGGCCACCATTTTTTGTACAGTGGTGGTGGACAGGCCCAGCATGCGGGCAGCTTGTTGGGTGGTCAAAACGCCAGACGGATCAGTCATAGGAATGCATTTCTATTAAAAAAACAAATTAGGGTAATAATACCATCTTGATTCACATAAACGCAATTATTAACAAAAACGTGAAATGTGTTAATTGCCCGCCAAGCGCTGGTAAAGGCCACCAGGCAAACGGGCCACACGGCCTTGTAACTCCAGTGCCATGAGCTCTGCCTGCAAATGGGGTGTGTCGAGCCCGCTGCGGTTTTGCAATAGATCCAAGCCAACCGGGTCAAAGCCCAAGCACGCCAACAGGCCGGTCTGCGGCGCAAAATCAGAGCCTATGTTTTCCAGCAAATCTGGGGTAATTTGCACTTGCGGGACCCAATGGGCCGATGGGGCGGCTCGCAGCTCTTCGAGCACGTCGTTCGCACTTTCCACCAGTTTGGCGCCTTGTTTGATGAGGGCGTGGCATCCACGCGCTTGTGTGCTGTGAATGGAGCCAGGAACGGCAAACACGTCTTTTCCTTGCTCTGCTGCCATGCGGGCGGTGATCAGGGAGCCTGATTGCAGCGCCGCCTCCACGACCAGCGTTCCCAGGCACAAACCCGAAATAATGCGGTTGCGCTGAGGAAAATTGGCGGCCAGCGGTGGTGTACCAACGGGGAATTCGCTCAATAGCAGGCCGTTTAGTGCAATTTGGCGGGCCAGCCCCAAGTTGGTTTTGGGATAAACCCGGTCCAAACCAGTTCCCACCACGGCAATGGTGGCCAATTGACCCGGCGCCGCACCCTGCAAGGCACCGGTGTGAGCGGCAGTGTCAATGCCGCTGGCCATGCCCGAGACAATGGTGAGCCCAGTTTGTGCCAAAGTCCGGGCAAATTGAGTGGCGTTTTCAAGCCCCTGCGGCGTTGGGTTGCGGCTGCCGACAATGGCGATGCTACGTATCGCGCCAGCAGCCCAGGCCACGGGTGCGCCCATGGCATACAAAACCAGAGGCGGGTCTTCGATATCGAGCAAAGGACTGGGGTAGCCGTCGTCCCCCAATGCCAGTAGGCGCCGATGGGTAGGGTCCGCCTGCCACCAGTCCCAAGTCGCGCGCGCGGTAGCGTCTAGGTCGGCTGGGGTGGCGTGCAGCGCCTGGGCCTGGCGATCGGTGACCACTTCGCGCAGGGCACGCACGCTCTGTGAAAACACCTGTTGCGGAAGCCCGAAAGCGATCAGCAACTGGCGTGCCGTGCTGCGTCCTATGCCCTCGGTGAGTTGCAGGCGCAGCCACAACTCCATTTCTTCATAAGACATAGGTTCTGACTCGGTGCATTGCATGGGCGGGTCAAGGTTTTCGCATGCGGTCGCCAACGCGAACCGTGTCGGTGATGTCAACGACCAGCGCATAGGACAGCTTCTCAAAAGTCAGGAACACCAGCGCCAAGCCGTTGCGCTCGTCGGGCAATTGCAGGGATAACGGGGCTTCTTGTGACCGGTCGACCAGTTGTTGGCCCCGCTTTTGAATGGCCAGTACATGACCGGGCTCCAAGCCGCTGGCCGTGCCGCGGTCGATCACCACCACTTGGTTTTGTGCAGCATTGACTACTGCGCTGCCGTAGACCGAAATGATTTGCGCTTCCACGTCCTGTTCGGGCGCGCGGGCGCTCAGGTCTTTCCAGGGCGACGCGGGCCGCGCGATCAAGCGGTCGCCCCGGCGCAGTTCTTCTTTGGAGCTGGTAATTTCTAAGGACGCCGGCACCACCGATGTGACCGTTTTGCCCTCCGAGAAGGTGTCGGCCGAACTTTGTCCACGCACCAGGCGGGCGCTGCCAATGAACTGGGCTTCGTAGCCCAATACCTCGCCGGTGGCCAGATTTTTCAAGGGCTTGGCGTGGCGAAAGATTTGAAAATATTGGTCTGCGTCGGGGTTCAAGTTGAGCGCTGCACCTGGTGCGCCAAGTGCATAGGCACGGTCGCCACGGGCCAACAGCACCCGGTCTTCCGGGCCGCCCACGATGCGCGCCGCGTTTTGAACCGCTGTTTCATCGAGGATCAGTGGTTCGGCCAGAAACGGCTCTATGGTGTTTCTTCTGATGACCTCAAACATGCGCATAGGCACCTCTTGCGCGCGCACCTGCGGCCTCAACCGCTCTGTGGGCGGCGGTGGAGGTTCAGCGCCCAGCGCTAGTTGGGCGCTGAACAAACTGCATGCCAGCGCAAGGGCACCGCGCCTTTTTTTGAAGGTGGGGTTGTTGCAAGTGTGTGACGCCATGCCCGTATCCTAAGTAAATAAATTATGAATTTGCTAATTATTGCCGCGAAACTGGGGTGTTGACTGTGGTTTTGCCAATTTATCGACGGGTTCGACCTTAAAAAGACGAAAATAGCGGGCTTTTGCACTCCGTCTATGGCCTTACTCCCTATTCTTTGTTACCCCGATCGCCGCCTGCATACGGTCGCTAAGCCCATTGCTGCTGTGGACGCACGGGTGGCCCAACTGGTTCACGACATGCTTGAGACCATGTATGACGCCAAGGGCATTGGTCTGGCTGCCAGCCAGGTTGATGTGCACGAACGCCTGATCGTGATCGACGTGTCCCAGGAGCGCAACCGGCCGCTGGTGCTGATCAACCCCGAGCTGGTCTGGACCAGCGAAGCCACGCACCTCAACGAAGAAGGCTGCTTGTCCGTGCCCGGCATTTACGACGGCGTGACCCGGCATGACGAAGTGCATGTGCGCGCATGGGACGCCCAAGGCCAAAGCCGCACCATCGAAGCGCAAGAGCTGCTCGCGGTGTGTATCCAGCACGAGATGGACCACCTCATGGGAAAGGTATTTGTCGAATACCTCTCGCCGCTCAAGCGCAACCGCATCAAAACCAAAATGCTTAAAGCGCAACGTGAGGACGCCCGTTGAGGCTCGTCTTTGCCGGTACGCCAGCGTTTGCTCGAACCGCCCTGGAGCAACTTGTGGCGGCGGGTCATACCGTCGCGCTGGTGCTGACCCAACCGGACCGTCCAGCAGGGCGCGGTATGAAACTGCAGGCCTCCGCGGTCAAGCAATACGCCCTGGACCTTAGGCTGCCCTTGGCCCAGCCCCATGGCTTGCGTCTGGACGGCAAATATGCTGAAGAAGCCGCCGCAGCGCGCAGCGCCATTGCCGCCGCAAAGGCTGACGCCATGGTGGTGGTGGCTTACGGCCTGATCCTGCCGCAGTGGGTGCTTGACATTATGGCCGGGCCCGGTAAGTGGGGCTGCCTCAATATCCACGGCTCGGTGCTGCCACGCTGGCGCGGAGCAGCACCGATCCACCGCGCCATCGAAGCCGGCGACAGCCATACTGGCGTGACCATCATGCAAATGGACGCAGGCTTGGACACCGGCGCCATGTTGTTGCAGGCCCCCTTAGCGATTGAGCCAACCGACACCAGCGCCAGCTTGCACGACCGGGTGGCGGCGCTTGGCGCGCGCTTGGTGGTGCAGGCACTGGTCGACCCGTCGGCCTGGGTGGTCACTCCTCAGAGTGCACAGGGTGTAAGTTACGCCCACAAAATAGAGAAAAACGAGGCGGCGATCGACTGGCGCATGGGCGCCGTACACATCGAGCGCCAAGTGCGCGCTTTTGACCCCTTTCCAGGCGCTACGGCCCAGTGGGCTGGCGAGACCATTAAGGTGTGGGCCGCGAAGGCGCTAGCAGACGGCATCCAAGCCACGCCCGGGCCGACCCATGCCGTGCCGGGGCAGGTGCTGGCAGCCGACCCACGGGGCATCGTGGTGCAGACCGGTACGGGCGTATTGCGTTTGGATATCTTGCAACGCCCCGGCGCCAAGCGCCTGGCCGTAGCCGAGTTTTTGCGCGGCTTTGCGTTAACGCCGGGCATGGCGTTTGACCTGGGCCTGCCCAAGACGCCCTCACTCTGAGCCAAACCGCATGTTTTTTTTACGCGTGTACCGCCGCCATCCACAGTTTCGCGTCGGCTTTGCCGACATGCTGGGTGCGGCCCCCGGCATCGCCGCCTGGGGCCTGATGACCGGGGTGGCCATGGTCAAGTCGGGCATGGGAACGCTCGAAGCGCTGACCATGGCCTTGTTGGTGTTTGCCGGTAGCTCACAGCTTGCGGCAATTCCTCTTTTCATCGCCGGGGCTCCGGTATGGGTAATTTTGGCAACCGCCTTTTGCGTCAACTTGCGGTTTGTGGTGTTTAGCGCGCACATGCGCAGCTACCTGATGTATTTGCCGCGCTGGCAGCGCCTGGTCACCGGCTATTTCACCGCCGACCTGACCTATGTGATGTTCGTGCGATGTAACCCGATGCCCGCCGTGGACGACGACGGGCGTGTAGCGCAAATGGCCTATCTGGCTGGTAACAGCAGCATCAATTGGTTTAGCTGGGTGTCAGCCAGTCTATTGGGCGTGGCACTGGCCAACTTCATCCCCGGCGCTTGGGGCCTGGGCTTTGCCGGTTTGCTGGCCTTGATAGGTATTTTGTGTTCCCTGGCGACCAGCCGCCTGCGCTGGATCGCCTGTGCCGTAGCGGGGGCGGTAGCCGTGGCCACCTACGCCTTGCCGCTCAAACTCAACATCCTGGCGGCCATTGGGGTGGCGGTGCTGGTGTGCATGGCGCTGGAGTCGCGCCCCGCTTTGGCGCCCCCGGTGCAGCCATGAGCCTAACCGCTCTGCTTGCCGGGTGGGATGCTTTTTTGGCCGATAGCCAACACAGCATCTTGCCGACCATCTTGCTCATGGCAGGGGTGACGGTGTTGGCGCGGTCGTTTTTCTTTATCTCCGACGCCGAGTGGGCGCTGCCACGCTGGGCCCAGCGCGGCCTCCAATACGCGCCCATTGCCGCGCTCTCTGCCGTGGTGATTCCGGAGCTGGTAATGACACAAGGCGTTTTCATCCACACCCCGCTGGACGCGCGCCTCTACGGGACTGTGGCCGGCGCGGCCTACTTTTTCTGGCGCAAGGGTGTAGGCAACGCGGTGCTGGGAACGATTGTGTGCGGCATGGCGGTCTATCTGCCACTGCATATCGGCCTGGGCTGGTGAACGCAAGTAGCTAAGCGGGCAAGGGTGGGCAGGCCTTGCCTAAAATGCACTGCAAACGCCTCCCACTTCCCCACCATTCTTTTCGCACCATGAACGTTATCCGCTTTTCCGATCTCTGCGCCCAAGGGGCTGTTGCCAACCAGCGTGTGTTTATCCGCGCCGATCTGAATGTGCCGCAAGACGCCCAAGGAGCTATCACCGAAGACACCCGCATCCGCGCCAGCGTGCCTTGCATCCAGATGGCGCTGGCTGCGGGAGCGGCGGTGATGGTCACCTCGCACCTGGGGCGCCCCACCGAAGGTGCCTTCAAGCCTGCCGACTCGCTCGGGCCGGTGGCGCAGCGTCTGGGCGAACTGCTCGGGCGCGCGGTGCCGCTGGTGGCTAATTGGGTGGACGGCGTGACGGTGGCTCCCGGCCAGGTGGTGATGCTAGAGAACTGCCGCGTGAACCCCGGCGAGAAGAAAAACGACGAGGTCTTGTCCCGCAACATGGCGGCGCTGTGCGACATCTTTGTGCACGACGCCTTTGGCACCGCGCACCGGGCCGAAGCCAGCACCTACGGCATCGCCCAATTTGTGCCCGTGGCCTGTGCCGGCCCGCTGCTGGCGGCCGAAATGGACGCCATTTCTAAGGCCCTCCTCGCGCCAAAACGCCCGCTGGTCGCCATCGTGGCGGGCTCCAAAGTTTCGACCAAGCTGACCATTCTGAAGAGTTTGTCGGCCAACGTGGACCAACTCATCGTGGGCGGCGGCATTGCCAACACCTTTATGCTTGCAGCGGGCTTGAAGATCGGCAAAAGCCTAGCCGAGCCCGATTTGCTGGACCAGGCCCGTGCGGTGATTGAGGCCATGCAAGCGCGCGGCGCGGCGGTGCCGATTCCTACCGACGTGGTCACCGCCAAGACCTTTGCAGCCGACGCACCGGCCACCATCAAGGCCGCCACCGACGTGGACGATGACGACTTGATTCTGGACATCGGCCCGCAAACCGCCCATTCGCTGGCCGAGCAGCTGATGCGCGCGGGCACCATCGTCTGGAACGGCCCCGTTGGCGTGTTCGAATTTGCCGCGTTCGAGAACGGCACCAAAATAATCGCTCAGGCAATTGCGGCGTCTAGTGCCTTCAGCATCGCCGGGGGCGGTGATACGCTGGCGGCCATTGCCAAATACGGTATCGAGTCGCAGATTGGCTACATTTCCACCGGTGGGGGTGCGTTTTTGGAAGTCTTGGAGGGTAGAACCCTGCCCGCGTTTGAGGTCTTGGGCCGCCGCTGCGGTGGATAAATACTCCTGTCAACGGGCCAGGCCGTCGGGCCGTTGAGCATCTGGATTGCTTAGGCGTTTGCGTACCGTTAAAGGCGCGTAGTCAGTCTAGGCGACAATAACCTCGGGTCTGCTATGGGGCGACCCCTTACTTTTTTGGAATATCAATATGTCAAATCGTCGTGAATTCGTGGTGCAAATGGGTGTGGGCGCGGGCGCTCTGGTGTCGGGCAAAGCTTTTGCTCAAGCTTCCATGGTGGCGGAAGCAGATGCCAATGCCAGTAGCCTGGGTTACAAGGCCGATGCCAGCAAAGTGGACAAGACCAAGTTTCCGAAGTTTGCTGCAGGTCAAAACTGCGGCAATTGCGCCTTATTCCAGGGCAAAGCCGGCGACAAGGCTGGTAACTGCCCCCTGTTCGCAGGCAAGCAAGTGGCTACAGCAGGCTGGTGCAGCGCGTACGCCAAGAAGGGCTGATCGCCACGCGGCCCTGGCCGCGGTGACCACCGCAGGGTCCGGTTGTATGCCGGGAACTACGGTGGTTTTTTCTTGGGCGCAAAATCGGGCCGCTGACGCACGAGTCCCTCCCCGAACTTGTTGCCCGATCTCATCTTCTAGCCCCAACGATGCCTTTTTCTTCCCTTGGTCTTTCCAGCGCCCTGTGCGCCGCAGCACATACCGCCGGTTTTGCTGACCCGACTCCGGTGCAACAGGGCGCCATTGCTGCGGTGTTGCAGGGCCGTGATGTGTTAGTGCGCGCTCAAACCGGCTCAGGGAAAACCGCTGCCTTTGCCTTGCCACTGCTGCAACAGGTTTTGCCCAAGGAGTCCGGACGCGGCGCGCTGCGCCGGGTGCAGGCCCTGGTAGTGGTGCCTACGCGCGAGTTAGCGGTGCAGGTGGGCGACGTGTTCAAAGGCCTGGCCGCTGACCTGAGTCCGGCGCCCAAAATCAGCGTGGTGTTTGGAGGCGTATCCATCAACCCGCAAATGATGGGTCTGCGCGGGGGCACCGACATCGTGGTCGCCACGCCCGGGCGCCTGCTCGACCTGGTGGACCACAACGCACTGCAATTGGGAGATGTAAGGACTTTGGTGCTTGACGAAGCTGACCGGCTGCTCGATCAGGGCTTTAGCGAGGAGCTGGCGCGCGTCAATGCACTGCTGCCGCTGCAGCGCCAAAGCCTGTTTTTCTCGGCCACCTTCGGACCCCAGGTGAGCGCCTTGGCGCAGACCCTGCTGCGCGACCCGGTGCGCGTGGAAGTGCAAGACGCCCCTGACACCCGGCCCGACATCGCCCAAAGCGCCATCGCCGTGGACACTCGCGCGCGCACCCAGCTGCTGC
>CAMDKE010000027.1 GCA_945901215.1 Comamonas sp. lk | reverse complement strand
TGCAAGCCCATGGCGGGCCGGTGGTGTTGCAACTTCTGGTGGCGCGCTGCCTGGCGCTGGCTCAACAAGGCGGCGCGGTAGGTGCCGTGCCCCTATTGCCCCGGCTGCGCCTAGCGCAGCCCGGCGAATTCACCGAACGGGCATTTTTGAACGACAAGATCGACCTGGCCCAGGCCGAGGCCATTGCCGACCTGATCGACGCCAGCACCGAGGCCGCCGCCCGCAGCGCCACCGCTTCGCTCTCGGGCGCGTTTTCCAAACAGGTCAACGCCTTGCGCGACGCCTTGGTGCGCCTGCGTATGCTGGTCGAAGCCACGTTGGATTTTCCAGAAGAAGAAATTGACTTTTTGCAAAAGGCCGACGCCCAGGGCCAGCTCGCGCGCTTGCAAGTGGCCTTGCAGGCGCTGCAACAGCAAGCCACACAGGGCGCGCTCTTGCGCGAAGGCATTCAGGTGGTGATTGCTGGCCAACCCAATGCGGGTAAGTCCTCGCTGCTAAACGCCTTGGCCGGGGCCGAGCTGGCCATCGTTACGCCGATCGCCGGCACCACCCGCGACAAGGTGGAGAAAACCATTCAAATCGAAGGCGTGCCGGTGCATGTGGTGGACACCGCCGGCCTGCGCGAGGGCCTTGACGCAGTCGAGAAAATCGGTATCGAACGGGCTTGGGCTGCGATTGAAGGCGCAGACGCCGTACTTTTTTTACATGATCTGACGCGCTGTGACGGCGCGGACTACGCGGCTACAGACGCACAAATTGCGGCCCAATTGGCGCAAAAAATCGGGCGCCAAACGTCCATCATCGACGTGTGGAACAAGGCCGACGCGGTGGCTGAGACACCCAAGCCCGCGCCGGGCATCCGCCTGTCGGCCAAGACCGGCGCCGGGCTGGGCGCGCTGCGTACCGCCTTGCTGCAGGCCGCGGGCTGGCAATCCCCGGCCGGCGGCGTGTTCATGGCCCGCCAGCGGCATGTTCAGGCGCTGCGTTCGGTCGACGCCCATTTAATGGAAGCGGCAGCCCATTTATCTCAAAGCGCCCAGGCGCTGGACCTGCTGGCAGAAGAGCTGCGCCTGGGCCAAAACGCCTTGAATGAGATTACCGGCGCATTCAGTTCGGACGATTTGCTGGGAGTGATTTTTTCTAGTTTTTGTATTGGCAAATAGCGGTCGTTTGTGCGGCCATCGTATGGCGTGTACGGCAAAGCCACGCAGGCGGGCTGGGGCGTCTATAAAATGCCGTGATGATTGCCCCCTTCTGCGCCCTGTCCCCCCGTGCCGCCCAGCGCGCAGTGGACTTGGCCCAGGCCACCTTTGATATCGAAGCGGCAGCCATCTTGGGACTCAAGGAGCGCTTAGGCGACTCGTTTGCACAGGCGGTGGGGCTGATACTGTCGGTCACCGGCCGGGTTGTGGTCATGGGCATGGGCAAAAGCGGGCACGTGGGACGCAAGATCGCAGCAACACTGGCGTCTACCGGCACGCCGGCACTGTTTGTGCATCCGGCCGAGGCCAGCCATGGCGACCTGGGCATGGTCACCGCGCAAGATCTGGTGTTGGTGATCTCCAACAGCGGCGAGTCCGAAGAAATCAGCGCCATCGTTCCCGTTCTCAAGCGCCTGGGGGCGCCCCTGGTCGCTATGACAGGCAACGCTCACTCCAGCATGGCGCACTATGCCAGCGTTTGGCTCAACACAGCCGTGGACAAAGAGGCCTGCCCACTGAATTTGGCGCCCACAGCCAGCACCACCGCCCAATTGGCCATGGGCGATGCATTGGCCGTTGCCCTACTCGACGCGCGCGGGTTTAAGGCCGAAGACTTTGCGCGCTCCCACCCCGGCGGGGCCCTGGGGCGCAAGCTATTGACCAGGGTCATCGACGTGATGCGTTCGGGTGAGGCCGTACCCAGCGTGGTGGTAGCGGCGAGCTTTAGTTCTGTGATGCGTGAAATGAGTGCCAAGGGCCTTGGTGCCACCGCAGTGGTTGACGCTGAGGGCAGTGTGTTGGGTATTTTTACCGACGGCGATCTGCGCCGCTGCGTCGAGCGCGGTCTGGACCTGCGAGACAAAAAAGCTGGAGATGTCATGCACGCCAACCCCACCACCATTGGTGTGGATGCGCTGGCAGTGGATGCAGCCGAGCTGATGGAGCGCAAGCAAATTACCAGCGTATTGGTGCTAGACGCTGCGGGGCACTTGTGCGGCGCAGTCAACACCAACGACTTGTTGCGTGCGAAGGTGATTTGATGAACGACATTCCGGCGTTCACGCCAGAGCTGCTGCACCGCGCCCAGCCCGTGAAGGTGGTTTTTTTCGACGTCGACGGTGTCTTGACCGATGGTGGCCTGTTTTTTTCCCAAACCGGCGAGACGATCAAGCGCTTTAGCACCCTGGACGGCCACGGGCTCAAGATGCTGCAAAAGGCAGGCATCACACCCGCCGTGGTGACGGGACGCGACTCAGCGCCTTTGCGCACACGGCTGACTGCCCTGGGCATTACGCACGCCCATTTCGGCACCGAGGACAAGCGCCCTGCAGCGCAAAGCACACTCGACGCATTGGGGCTGGACTGGAGCCAAGCTGCCGCCATGGGCGACGATTGGCCGGATCTGCCGATGATGACCCGTGCCGCACTAGCCTGCGCTCCTGCAAACGCCCATCCTGAGGTCCTGGCCCGAGCACACTTTGTGAGCCGCCTGCATGGCGGACAGGGCGCGGTTCGGGAGGTGTGCGACCTGCTGCTCACCGCCACTGGGCGCTACCGGGACTGTCTGTCGGAATACGCCACATGAAGGGCCTACTCCCCGCGCTGTGGGACCGTTTCCTGCTGTACTTGCCCTTGGCACTGATGGCTTTATTTGCCCTGACCAGCTATTGGATGGTCCGCAGTGCGCCACCACCACCCCAGGTGGCGCTTGAGCAAGGCCCAGCGCATACGCCTGACTACTTTATGGACGATTTTTCAATCCTCAATTTTGACCGCAATGGCCGGCTGCATGCCGACCTGCGCGGCAAAACAGGCCGCCACTATGCCGACATCCTGTCAACAGAGGTCGACGCCATCAGTATCCGATCCGTCGACCTCCAAGGCCGTCTGACCACGGCCACCGCGCTGCGTGGTCTGACCAATGAGGATGCCTCCGAGGTACAACTTATAGGAAATGCCACCGTCATCAGGGAGGCGCAAGCCAGGGGAGCTCCCGCAGCATCCGAGCGTTTTGAATACCGCAGCGAGTTTTTGCATGTGTTTGCAAAGCCGGAGCTCGTGCGGTCACATATGCCAGTCGATATCCGCCACGGCACGCACCAATTTAGCGGCAACGCATTGGAATACGACAACGTCACGCAAGTACTGCAACTCACCGGCAAAGTGCGTGCCACCCTGATGCCCGGGCCCGAGGCACGCTAATTGAGTGCCATGCTGCCCCTGGTCTTGATCACAGGCGCATCCAGTGGCATCGGACAGGCGCTGGCCAAGCAGTACTACGATGCGGGCTATCGCCTGGCATTGGTAGCCCGGCGCGCCCACGCGATCGCAGCTTGGGCCCAGACGGAGTCGCTCGATGCCGCCCGTTACCAGATTTATCCAGCCGACGTGACGGATATCGACAGCATCGTCGCAGCAGGCCAGCAGTGCCTGCAATTGCAAGGCCTGCCGGATGTGGTGATTGCCAATGCAGGTATCAGCATCGGGGTCGATTCAGCCCAACGCGAAGACCTTGATGCCATGGCGCAGGTGTTTGCCACCAACAACACTGGTATGGCCGCCACCTTTCACCCGTTTATTGGGCCCATGCGTGCACGCCGCAGCGGCACGTTGGTGGGTATTGCCAGCGTGGCCGGCATTCGCGGACTTCCCGGCCACGGCGCTTACTGTGCGAGCAAGGCCGCCGCCATCAGCTACTGCGAGTCACTAAGGGGGGAGCTTCGCGGCACGGGCGTGCAAGTGGTCACGATTGCTCCGGGCTATATCGATACCCCGCTGACGCAAAAAAACCGCTACCCCATGCCATTTCTGATGCCTGCAAAAGCGTTTGCGCAGCGTGCGTTTAGCACCATTGGTGCAGGAACCAGCTACCGCGTCATTCCCTGGCAGATGGGCTGGGTGGCCATCTTGTTGCGTTTACTCCCGAATGCCGTATTGGACCGGGTGATGGCAAGCCAGCCGCGCAAACACCGGGGCAGCTAGCCCTTTCGCAGGTAAGTCAAGCAACAAAAAAGGGCCCGTTTGGGCCCTTTTTAACTTGGCACGAGGCCAATGCTTTCGTCTCAGTGGACGGATTAGTAGCCACCGCCGCCGCTACGGCCGCCGCCGTAACCGCCGCCGCCGCCAGCACCGCCGCCGTATCCGCCGCCACCGCTGCGTCCGCCGCCACCGCCCGCACCGCCACCGTATCCACCGCCGCCGCTGCGTCCGCCGCCTGCGCCGCCGCCGTATCCGCCGCCACCGCCGCCAGCACCGCCACCAAAGCCTCCGCCACCAGTACGTGGGGGACGAGGCTCCATCGGACGGGCTTCATTGACCACCAGACCACGACCGCCAAATTGTTGGCCGTTCATGCCGCTGATAGCTGCTTGTGCTTCCGCGTCGCTGCCCATTTCCACAAAGCCAAAGCCTTTGGAACGGCCCGTGTCGCGTTCCATCATGACTTTTGCGCTGGAAACAGAACCGTGTGCTGCAAAAGCTTGTTGCAGATCTTCATCACGGAAAGAATAAGGCAGATTGCCTACGTAAAGTTTGTTGCCCATGCGGGGACTCCTCAAAATAACTCAAAACGCGATGGAGTCCAAAACCGCAATCAACAAACCAATAATGACTTAGAGCAGACGCGAAACTGACCATACACCGCAAACCTGCTTGGCCGATCCTTCGGCAAAGCGGGGCCATTATGCGCTAAATGTATGAATTTGCAGTTTTTATTTTTGGAAATTTCCATTTCTGGTCTTTTTTGGCGGACTTTGTTCGCATTTTTTCCACTTGGGGCTGCCGTTTTGGCTTACCAGTTGGATTCGCGGTCCGGTGAAGCGCTGATTTTGTGGGTGCTCAAGTCGGCACCGTCAAACTCCTCTTCCTGGCTCATGCGCAGTCCGACGCTGGCTTTGAGTACGCCGTAAACGACAAAGCCGCCGACCAAAGCCCAAGCCACGCCCAATGCGGTACCCAACAATTGCGCACCAAGGCTTACGCCGCCCAGTCCGCCCAGCGATTGCGAGCCAAAAAGGCCCGCCGCCACCCCTCCCCAGGTGCCGCACAAGCCATGCAAGGGCCACACGCCCAGCACATCGTCAATCTTCCAGCGGTTTTGGGTCAGAGTGAACATGACCACAAAAATGGCGCCGGCTATACACCCCACGACCAAGGCTCCCAGCGGGTGCATCAGGTCCGAGCCAGCGCACACGGCTACCAAACCAGCCAGTGGGCCGTTGTGCAAAAAACCAGGGTCATTTTTCCCCAGTACCAAGGCCACCAGTGTGCCCCCGACCATGGCCATCAGCGAATTCACGGCGACCAAGCCGGAAATCTTGTCCAGCGTTTGGGCGCTCATCACGTTGAAGCCAAACCAGCCGATCGTCAAAATCCATGCCCCGAGCGCCAAAAACGGAATGCTCGATGGCGGGTGCGCAGAAACGGCGCCGTCTTTGCGGTACCGGTTGCTACGCGCGCCAAGCAACAAAACCGCAGTTAGGGCAATCCACCCGCCCACTGCGTGAACCACGACGCTGCCAGCAAAGTCGTGAAACTCGGCTCCCGTGCGCTCGCGGATCCATGCTTGCACACCGAATTGCTGGTTCCATGCGATGCCCTCAAAAACCGGGTACACCAGACCCACTATCACGGCCGTAGCAATCAGTTGGGGCCAAAACTTGGCGCGTTCGGCAATACCACCCGAAACAATGGCTGGAATCGCGGCGGCAAAGGTGAGGAGAAAGAAGAATTTCACAAGCTCGTAGCCATTTTTCGCCGCAAGCTGCTCAGCACCGACAAAAAAGCTGCTGCCATACGCCACCGTATAGCCAACCAAAAAGTAGACAACCGTCGACACCGAAAAATCAACCAGAATTTTGACCAGGGCGTTGACCTGGTTCTTGCGGCGCACGGTGCCGAGCTCTAGGAATGCAAATCCCGCATGCATGGCGAGCACCATGACCGCCCCCAACAAGATGAACAGGGCATCCATGCCTTGTTTTAGTGCGCCTATACCTGGTTCCATAGTAAATATGCTTTATGTTGGTGCAATATTTATTGCGTATTGATTTTTGCACCATGTTTAAGCAAATTTTGAGCCATAAACGGTGCATCATTAGCGGGGGTGCGCTTATGTGGCAAGCCTAGAATCCGCTGGCTTTTAACTGGGCCACCTGCACGAACACCACGGACGGGGGCCAAGTCAGCGCAAGCCACCAAACCTCCATCACGCTTTACATGCCCGCTTTTCACCTACTGCCGACCCAGAAGGGAAGCGTCGCGCCATGATGGACTTGGTCGTGGTAACCGTAGCATCGCTGGCCGCCGGATTTGTGGACTCTATCGTGGGTGGCGGGGGGCTGATTTTGATGCCGGCACTGTTTGCCACCTTCCCCGGCGCCGCGCCGGCGACACTTTTTGGCACCAACAAAGGGGCTTCGGTGTGGGGTACGGCCCTGGCTGCGCTGCAATACAGCCGCAAAGTGCAGTTGCCTTGGAAGGCGCTGGCCCCTGCGTGCGTCGCAGCTTTAGCCGCATCGCTGGCCGGAGCTTGGTTGGTTACACAAATAGACCCCGCGTTTTTGCGCAAGGCGCTGCCTTTTTTGCTGGTGGTGTTGCTGGTCTACACGCTGGCCAAAAAAGACCTGGGACGCAGCCACCTGCCGCGATTTTCCGGGCGTGCGCAGACCGTGGTTTTGTGCGCGATAGGAGCCTGTATTGGCCTGTATGACGGATTTTTTGGGCCGGGAACGGGCAGTTTTTTGGTCTTTTTGCTAGTTCGCGTGGCGGGCTACGACTTCTTAAACGCCTCGGCGAGTGCCAAACTGCTCAACACCGCCAGCAACCTCGCGGCATTGGCGCTGTTTGCGCTCAAGGGTCATGTCTGGTGGCATTTTGTGCTGGCCATGGCTCTGGCCAATATGGTGGGCAGCCTGGGGGGCACGCATCTAGCACTGAAATACGGCACCGGTTTTGTACGCAAAGGCTTCTTGCTGGTGGTCAGCGCGCTAATTATCAAAACCGGCTGGGACGCCTATTTGCGGTAGGGGCGTTTGACTGAACCGCTGGCGCTAAGGCCTGGTCCCCGGCGGCGGCCACGGCACATCGGCGGCCCGCCGAGCCAGGCCCAGAGGTGCCGCGGCCTGGCCTTTGCTAACCGCGACGAGGTCTTCCACGCTGGGGTACTGCCCAAGCAGCCAATAGTCAAACACCCGCCGGGCAATAGGCGCGGCCGATGTCGCGCCAAAGCCCGCGTTTTCCACGATCACAGCCAAGGCGATTTGGGGGTCTTTAGCCGGAGCAAATGCCACGTAGAGGGAGTGGTCACGTTGGCGCTCTTCCATACGTGCTGCGTTGTATTTCTCGTTTTTGCCCAGGCTTACTGCCTGCGCGGTGCCAGTCTTGCCGCCGCTTAGGTAGGGCGCGCCAAGGAACACGCGCGTGGATGTGCCCTCTTGCGTGACGCCCACCATGGCATTGACCACCACATCGATGCTTTCCGGCTTAAAGCCCAAATCCTGCGACGCCTGCGGCGCCAGTTCCGTGCGCACATGGCTGCTGGCGTCTTGGGTGGCGATGACCAAGCGGGGGCGATTTTTCACTCCACGATTGGCCACGGTTGCGGTGGCCTGGGCCATTTGGAGCATGGTGAAGCTGTTATAGCCCTGGCCAATGCCCAAGGAGATGGTCTCGCCGGCATACCACTTCTTTTGCTCCGGACGCTTGTAGTAGTTGCGCTTCCACTCCTGGCTGGGCAGCACGCCGCGCACCTCGCCCAGCACGTCAATACCGGTGATCTCGCCAAAACCCAGCGGCTTCATAAAATCGTGCATGGTGTCCACCCCCAGCTCGTTGGCCAGGGAATAGAAATAGGCATTGCTGGACTCGACAATCGCGCGGCGCATGTCCATGATGCCGCCGCGCTCGTTCTCCGGGCTGCCAAAGCGGTGGCCGCCAAACATATAAAAACCGGGATCGTTAATCAATGTAGCGGCACTGCGGGTGCCGGTCTCCAACGCGGCCAGGGCCAGAAATGGCTTGTAGGTCGAGCCCGGCGGATAGGTCCCCCGCAAGGCCCGGTTCAGCAGCGGGCGGTCGGGCGACTCGTTGAGCATTTGCCAGTTGTCTTGATCAATGCCTTCGACGAATAGATTGGAATCGAAGGTTGGCTTGCTGACAAAAGCCAGCACCTCCCCGGTTTTTGGGTCAAGGGCCACCAGGGCGCCCCTGCGCTCGCCAAACATTTGCTCTACCAGGTGCTGCAACTTGATATCGATGGCAAGTGCCACCGTGTCCCCCGGAGTGGCCGCACTGCTGGAGAGGCGGCGCACGGCCCGCCCGCCAGCCGAGGTTTCAATATGCTCGACCCCGGTGACGCCGTGGAGCTGGCGCTCAAAGCTTTGTTCTACGCCGAGCTTGCCGATGTACTCGGTTCCCCGGTAGTTGGCCTGGTCATCGTCGTTTTCGATCTTTTCTTTTTCGCTGGTATTGATGCGCCCGATGTAGCCAATCACGTGGCTAGCAAGTTCGCCGTAGGGGTAGCTGCGAAACAGCCGCGCCTTGATCTCGACACCAGGAAAGCGGAAACGTTGCGCCGCAAAACGCGCTACCTCGGCGTCAGTCAGGCGGTTACGGATGGGCAGTGACTCAAAGCTTTTGGATTCTTCGAGTAACTTCTTAAAGCGCCGGCGGTCGCGCGCCGTGATGTCAACCACTTCGGACAAAGCGTCTATGGTGGGTTCTAGCTCGTCGCTTTTGGAGGGCGTAATCTCCAGCGTATAGGCAGAGTAGTTGCTGGCCAACACAATTCCGTTGCGATCAACGATCAGGCCGCGGTTGGGCACGATGGGAACGACGGCCGTGCGGTTGCTCTCGGCCTGCGCGCGCAGATCGGCGTGGCGCCACACCTGCAAATACACCAGACGCGACAACAGCAAGAAGAAGCACGCCAACACCAAACCCGTGAACACCAAAATCCGGGTGCGAAACCGGTACAGGTCCGCTTCAACGTTGCGCAGCTCCATGGTTCAGGTCAGCGCTACAAGGGGCGGTTTTCGTCCGGGTCGGGCGCCCGGCGCTGGGGGGCAAGCAGCATCCAACTCACCACCGGCCACAACAGCGCTTCGGCCACTGGCGCCAGCACCACCGACCACCCTGGAAAGGCGCCTCCAACGATGGCGTTGAGCACGAGTTCCACAGCGTGTGCCAATGCAAACAAAGGAAACACCTGTACCGCCTGGTCCGGCAAGGTGAACCACAACAAACGGCGATGCGCCATGATGGCAAAGTAACTCATCGCCGTGTAGGCCATGGCGTGCTGCCCCAGCAAACCGCCCTGGTGCACGTCCACCAGCAGGCCAGCCACAAAGGCCACTGCCATCCCCACCCGCAAGGTTTGGTGCACGGTCCAAAACACCAGCACGATGGACAAGACATCGGGCGCCCAGGCTGCACGCCCCCAAAGCAGCATATTGGCCAGCATATTGGTCAGCAACGCAAACAGCAAAGTCAGCCACAAAAAAGTCGGGTTCACCGGCATCAGCAGACGCTGGCCGGGTCGCATAATCATCGACGGCCTCCGATCTTGTCAGGTTTGGGCTCCACCTCAAGTGCTGGGCGCGCAAGCTCGCTACTGGCCACGTAGTCCAGCACTAACACATGGCCCGCCCCGGATACCAAGGCCAAAGGGACGCAGTAAATCCGCGCAAACACGGCATCTGTGCGGCGCTCAATCTTTTCAATGCGTGCCACCGGCAAGCCCGCTGGATACACACCATCTACCCCACTGGTGGTCAGCAAATCGCCCACGGCCACATCCGCATTGGCGGCCATAAAGCGCAACTCCATGGCGTCTGCATAGCCCGAGGTCTCACCGTAGGCCACACCGCGCGCTCCAGTGCGGGCGTTAATGACGGGCGTCGCATGGTCGCGGTCGGTGATCAAGGTCACTTCGCTCACCAAAGGAAAGATGCGCGTAACCTGTCCGAGCACGCCGCGCTCGTCGAGCACCGGCGCGCCTAAGCGCAAACCCTGCACAAGCCCTTTGTCCACAATCACTTTGCGGCGGTAGGGGTCGGCGGCGTCGTACAGCACTTGCGCGGCCAAGGCGGTTTGCTCCAAGCGCTGCTGCAGTGCCAGCAAATCCCGAAGGCGTTTGTTTTCGAGCTGCAGTTGGTCGACCTGGTTGGCGCGCAGCGACTGCTCCGAGAGTTTTTGCTGCAACTGGGCCCATGCCGCCTCGTCGGCCGTGAATGACGCCAGCCGGTTGCGGCTTGCTTGCGTCAGCGCCAGCGGCTGCATGGCCAGCCACTGTAATGGGTACAGCACGCTGGCGATGACGGAACGCACCGGCTGCATCATTTGGAAGCGCGCGTCCGCCACCATCACCAACAAAGCCAGGGCGCTAAAGACCACCAGGCGCGACAGCGCAGATGGTCCCTGTCTAAAAAAGGGTGGGGGGTCTCTGCCCAGCGAAGCCAGTGCCATCGCTGCGTTGCGCGCTTATTCGCTGGTGAAGATCGAACCCAGGCGCTCCATCTGCTCCAGCGCAATGCCGCAACCGCGCACCACGCAGGTCAGCGGGTCTTCGGCCACCAACACCGGCAGGCCGGTTTCTTCGGCAAGTAAGCGGTCCAGGTCACGCAACAGGGCGCCACCGCCGGTGAGCATCATGCCGCGGTCGGCAATGTCGGCGCCCAGCTCGGGCGGAGTTTGTTCGAGCGCGTTTTTCACGGCCGAGACGATGTTGTTAAGCGGGTCGGTGAGCGCCTCCAAAATCTCGTTGCTGGAGATCGTGAAACTGCGCGGCACGCCTTCAGAGAGGTTGCGCCCGCGCACTTCCATCTCCTTGACTTCGGAGCCGGGGAAGGCCGAGCCGATTTTTTTCTTGATGGCTTCGGCCGTGGGCTCGCCAATCAGCATGCCGTAGTTGCGCCGGATGTAGTTGATGATGGCCTCGTCAAACTTGTCGCCGCCCACGCGCACACTGCCTTTGTAGACCATGCCGCCCAGGGAGATGACGCCCACCTCGGTAGTGCCCCCGCCGATGTCTACCACCATGGAGCCACAGGCCTCGCTCACCGGCAAACCGGCACCAATGGCTGCCGCCATGGGTTCTTCAATCAGGTACACGTCGCTGGCTCCTGCGCCCAGGGCGGATTCGCGAATAGCGCGGCGCTCCACCTGGGTTGAGCCACAGGGCACGCAAATAATGATGCGCGGGCTGGGGCGGAACACGCTGCGCGGGTGCACCATCTTGATGAACTGCTTGAGCATTTGCTCGGTGACGGTGAAGTCTGCAATCACGCCATCCTTCATGGGCCGAATGGCTTCGATATTGCCGGGCACTTTGCCCAACATCGCTTTGGCTTCCTTGCCCACGGCCTGGATGGACTTTTTGCCTTGCGGGCCGCCTTCGTGGCGGATGGCCACCACCGAAGGCTCGTCAAGCACGATGCCCTTGTCGCGCACATAAATCAGGGTGTTTGCCGTACCCAGGTCGATAGCCAGGTCGGTAGAAAAATAACGGGTGAAAGCTCCGAACATTGGAAGTCCTGTTTGACGCGCGGGGCGTTTGCGCCCTGTGTCGCCACGGTTTATGGGGTGAAAAGCGGTAATGGGGCAGTGCGCGCAATGCACACGTAGGGTGCCGGCCAAAGGCGGGATAATACCCCATCACCTGCTATTTACCCTTATAAAGCGCCGGTCCGGCGCCCCGCTTTACCCCCTGGTTACACGCCATTTGTCCTTCACACGCGCACCCACCATGTCCCTCACACCCACTGACATTGCCCGCATCGCCAACCTGGCCAGGCTGGAACTCCAGCCCGACGAAAGCGCACGCATGCTTGACCAGATCAACGCGTTCTTTGCCATCGTCACGCAAATCAGCCAGGTCAACACCAGCGGGGTGCTGCCCATGGCCCACCCGCTGGACACCATGCCCAGCATGCCGCCGATCCATCTGCGCCTGCGCCCCGACCTGGCCAGCGAGCCCAACGACCGCGAAGCCAACCAGCGCAGCGCCCCGGCCTTGGAGCGCGGCCTGTTTCTGGTTCCGAAAGTGATTGAATAAGCCATGACCGACCTGCACCACCTGGGCGTGGCCGAACTCGCCGCCCTGCTCCATAGCAAACAAGTTAGCGCCGTGGAAGTCGCCACCCGCTTTTTGGCCCGCTTGGGCGGCAACCCGCACAACGCATTTTTGGACATCGACAGCGAAGTCACGCTGGCCCAAGCCCGCGCCTCGGACACCAAACTGGCCGCAGGCACCGCCGGGCCGCTCGAAGGTGTGCCCATCGCCCACAAAGACGTGTTTGTGACCAAAGACCTGGTCACCACTGCGGGCTCGCGCATATTGAACGGCTACCGCTCACCCTTTGACGCCACCGTGGTCGCGCGCCTGCGCCAGGCCGGCATGGTGACTTTGGGCAAGCTCAACTGCGACGAGTTCGCCATGGGGTCGAGCAACGAAAACTCAGCCTTTGGCCCGGTGACCAACCCCTGGAACACCGCGCATGTGCCCGGCGGGTCCTCGGGCGGCAGCGCGGCTGCCGTGGCGGCACGCCTGACGCCTGCGGCCACTGGCACTGACACCGGCGGCTCCATCCGCCAACCGGCCGCGTTTTGCGGCATCACTGGCATCAAACCCACGTATGGCCGCGCCAGCCGCTACGGCATGGTGGCTTACGCCTCCAGCCTGGACCAGGCCGGACCGATGGCGCGCAGCGCCGAAGATTGCGCGCTGCTGCTCAGCGCCATGTGTGGGCCAGATCTGGACCGGGATTCGACTTCGCTGGATGTGGCGGCAGAAGATTTTTCTCGGGATTTGTTGCGCCCCCTTGCCCGGGCCGGAAAAGATGGGGCTCTGAAAATTGGTGTGCCGCGCGGTTGGCTATCTGAACTAAGGGACGATGTTTCAGCTCAATTCAGGGATCACCTTCAAAGGGTCAGCCCTTTGGCAGATATGAAAATCATGTCTGGGGTTCGAGAGCTAATGCGTCAAGGTGTGGAGCTCATCGAAATTGACCTTCCCCATACCGCGCTTGCTATCCCCGTCTACTACATCGTCGCCTGCGCCGAAGCCAGCTCCAACCTCAGCCGCTTTGACGGCGTCAAGTTCGGCCACCGCGCCGCGGACTTTGCCGACCTGACCGATATGTACAAAAAGACCCGCGCAGAAGGGTTTGGCCACGAGGTCAAACGCCGCATCATGACCGGCGCCTATGTGCTTTCGCACGGCTACTACGACGCGTACTACCTGCAAGCGCAAAAAATCCGCCGAATGATCTCCGACGACTTCCAAAGCGCGTTTGCCCATTGCGACGTGATTGCCGGCCCGGTGGCACCCACCACCGCCTGGAAGCTGGGCGACAAATCTGACGACCCGGTGGCCAGCTACCTGGCTGACATCTTCACCCTGCCCGCATCGCTGGCGGGTTTGCCCTGCATGAGCTTGCCGGTCGGTCTGGGCGAGGGAAATATGCCGGTGGGACTGCAGCTCATTGGCAACTACTTGCAAGAAGGCAAGCTGCTGAATGTGGCGCACCAGTACCAATTGGCCACCGAGCACCAC
>CAMDKE010000026.1 GCA_945901215.1 Comamonas sp. lk | reverse complement strand
GTTGGAAGTCGTTGGGAAACGCCACACCCAGGCCATCGGCCTGGCGTTCGCGCAAAACCTTGAGTTTTTCCCGGCGCTCGTGGATCAGCTGGTTTTCGTCGGGCGGGGTGGGGGAGGTGGAGGTAGCGTCAGCCATGGAGTTTGAATGCGGGTAGGGGGTGCCGTGCGCACACCCTGATAAAACAGCGTGGACAAAAGGCGCAGCCTCCCATTCTAAGAGGTCGCTAAAGCTATGATAGTCGCTGGCTGCCCGGTACCGCTGGTCGCCCGCCGCATTTCAACCCTCGGACCGCATCCGCCTACCCATGCTCTACCAAATTGTTTCGCTTGTACTGGATGTTGCCGCCGGCTTGCTCTGCGGCGCTTGCTTGCTGCGTTTGTACATGCAACAGCAGCGCATCCCGATGTCCGCGCGCACGGGCAACCCCTTGGGCCCTTTTTTGTTTGCTCTAACGGACTGGCTGGTGTTGCCCTTGCGCCGCGTTTTGCCCCAGTTGGCAAGTTTTGATCTGGCCAGTTTGTTTGCCGCTTTGCTCTTGCAATTGGTGCAATACCTGTTGCTGTGGCTGCTCCAAGGCGCTACGCAGGGTCTTGGTGTGGTGGCCGTATTGGCCCTGTTCGGACTGCTTCGCGTGGCCGTTTCTGGTCTGACCGGGTTGGTGATAATTTACGCCCTGCTGTCCTGGGTGCAGGCGCGTTCACCGGTGTCGGATTTGTTGGACCGTCTGGTCGCACCCTTGTTGTCGCCCATCCGCCGCCATCTGCCTTTGCTGGGTGGAGTAGATTTATCTCCGCTGGCCCTCTTGCTACTGCTTCAGGTCGTCTCGTTACTCACTGGCGGACTACAAAGTATGGCCTTAATGGCCGTGGCTTGAGTTTCATAGCACCGCATCGGTGGGCTGACGCTGCAACATGGCCAGCGTTTCCGCCACCGTTTTGCGCAGCTCCCGACGGTCACAGATGAAGTCGATGGCGCCCTTGGTCTGCAAGAACTCGGCGCGTTGAAAACCCTCTGGCAAGGTAACCCGCACCGTCGACTCAATCACACGCGGCCCTGCAAAGCCGATTAATGCCTTGGGCTCGGCAATGACCACATCGCCCAAAAAGGCAAAACCAGCACTCACGCCGCCCATGGTGGGGTCGGTTAGAACGCTGATGTAAGGCAGGCCTTTTTTGGCCAGACGGGTCAAGGCCGCATTTGTTTTGGCCATTTGCATCAGGCTGAGCAATCCCTCTTGCATACGTGCGCCGCCGGTGGCGGTAAAGCACAAAAAAGGTACTTTTTGTTCGATTGCCGCCTCCACACCGCGCACAAACCGTTCTCCCACCACCGAACCCATGCTGCCGCCCATGAACTCGAATTCAAAACAGGCCGCGACCAAGCCGATGCCATGCACCGATCCTCCCATGACGACTAGCGCGTCCGTCTCGCCGGTGTTTTCCAGGGCCTCTTTGAGTCGCTCGGGGTATTTGCGGCTGTCTTTGAACTTCAGTGCATCCACTGGAAGAACCTCTTGCCCAATCTCAAACCGCCCTTCATTGTCCAAAAATACATTCAGGCGCGCGCGCGCACCGATGCGGTGGTGGTGGCTGCAGGTGGGACAGACCTTCTGGTTTTGCTCCAGGTCGGCCTTGTAGAGCACGGTTTCGCAACTTGGACACTTGATCCACAAGCCCTCGGGTACCGAGCGGCGGTCGGCCGGGTCGGTTTGCTGTATTTTCGGGGGGAGCAGTTTTTCAAGCCAACTCATGGGGTGCCTCTTTGGGGTTGAGATGTTGGTTGCTAAGCTCAGTCCGCCAAGACTCAGGCATCCATTGCTAGTCGCACGCTGTGCAAAAACGCCTGCGCGGTGGTCGCTACCTGCGCGCGGTCCTCATTTTCGATCAACTGGATGATTTTGCTGCCGATGACCACGGCATCGGCCACCTGGGAAATCGTTTTGGCAGTGGCGCCGTCGCGGATGCCAAAGCCCACTCCCACGGGCGTTTGGATGTGCTGGCGAATTCGTGGCAGCATGGTCGCCACGGCGTCTGTGTCGAGCGTGCCCGCGCCCGTCACGCCCTTGAGCGATACGTAATACACATAGCCCGAGGCTACGCGGGCTACCTGGGCCATGCGCGCATCGGTGCTGGTGGGGGCGAGCAAAAAGATGAGGTCCATCTGGTGCGCGCGCAAGTCGGCAGCAAAGGCCTCGCACTCTTCGGGCGGGTAGTCGACGATCAGCACGCCGTCCACCCCGGCCCGCGCCGCGTCTTGCACAAACGGGCTAGACACACCGGCGCTGGCGTGTTTTTGATCGTAGCGTTCCACCGGGTTGGCGTAGCCCATCAGAACCACAGGAGTCTGGCTGTTGGTCTGGCGAAACTCACGCACCATGGCTAACACCTGCACCAGACCAATGCCGAACGACAGCGCCAGATCCCCGGCTTTCTGGATCACCGGGCCATCGGCGCTGGGGTCGGAAAACGGCACGCCAAGTTCGATCACATCAGCGCCGCCCGCAACCATGGCGTGCATCAGCTCTGGGGTGACATCGGCGTACGGGTAGCCGGCGGTTACGAACGGAATCAGGGCCTTGCGTCCTTGAGTCTTGAGCGCGGCAAAGGTAGCGTCAATTCGGCTCATGCTGCTATCCCTGATTTGACCAAGGTGATGGGTTGCTCACCGCCCTTAACTCCCTGGCCCTGGCAGCTTGGACGGCAGTAGAAGTCACCGTTGCTCAGGTCAGCCACCGTGCCAATGTCCTTGTCACCGCGGCCCGATAGGTTGACCAATATGGACTGGTCCGGGCGCATGGTCTTGGCCAATAGCATGGCGTAGGCCACGGCGTGGCTGGATTCCAGGGCGGGGATGATGCCCTCGGTGCGGCACAGGTAATGGAAGGCGGCTAACGCCTCTTTGTCGGTCACACCCACGTACTTCGCGCGGCCTATATCGCTCAAAAAAGCGTGCTCGGGGCCGACACCCGGGTAGTCCAGACCCGCGCTGATGCTGTGCGTCTCGGTGACTTGGCCATTGTCATCTTGCAACACATAGGTGCGGTTGCCGTGCAACACACCTGCGCTACCGCGCTGGATGGAGGCCGAATGCTTGCCGCTGTCCAGGCCTTCGCCCGCCGCTTCCACGCCGATGAGCTGGGTGTTCTCGAACGGGATGTAGGGGTAAAAAATACCCATGGCGTTGCTGCCGCCGCCCACGCAGGCAATGACTGCGTCAGGCTGGGTGCTGGCGGCGTGTTGGCGGGCCAGCATGTCGGGCATTTGGGCGATGCATTCGGTGCCGATGATGCTTTGGAAGTCGCGCACCATCATGGGATAGGGGTGGGGGCCTGCCACCGTGCCGATGATGTAGAAGGTGTTGTCCACATTGGCCACCCAATCGCGCATGGCTTCGTTCAGGGCATCTTTCAGTGTGCGGCTGCCGCTGGTGACCGGCACTACGGTGGCACCCAGAAGCTTCATGCGGTAGACGTTGGGGCTTTGGCGCTTGACGTCTTCGCTGCCCATGTAGACCACGCATTCCAGGCCGTAGCGGGCGCAAATGGTGGCAGTTGCCACGCCGTGCTGACCCGCGCCGGTTTCGGCAATAACACGCGGTTTACCCATACGCTTGGCCAGCATAGCCTGGCCAATGGTATTGTTGATTTTGTGAGCTCCCGTGTGGTTCAGGTCTTCACGTTTGAGGTAAATCTGCGCGCCTCCCATCTCACGGCTCATGCGGTCGGCGTGGTAGATGGGCGAGGGGCGGCCCACAAAGTGGGCCAATTCGGACTTGAACTCGGCCACAAAGGCCGGGTCGTGTTGGTACTTGGCGTAAGCATCTTTGAGCTTGTTGATGGCGTGCGTCAGGGTCTCGGAGACAAAGCTGCCGCCGTATTTGCCAAAGTGGCCTTTGAGGTCCGGTTGTTGATAGGAAAACATGGTGATTAAGGCATTCTTGAAAGGCGTTCGTCCGCTGCGCGAACCGCAGCGACAAACTGGTTGATCTTTTCTGGGTCTTTGATGCCCTTGAGGGTTCCGCCCCCTGGTGCATCGGCTTCTATGCCCGAGCTCACATCGACAGTCAGCGATTTACAGCGCGGGCGCAGCTGATTGATGCCATCGCCCACGTTTGCACAGTCGAGTCCACCACTCAAGACGAGGTGAGCGTTGACGTTTGGAGGAAGAAGTGACCAATTGAAAGCCTTGCCGCCGCCGCCATATCCGTCGACGTGTGCGTCGAGCAAAATAGCTTGGGCCTTGGAGTAATGGTGAGCATAGTTTACAAGGTCAAAACCCGCAGCATCGGCCCCTAGGGGAATGCGTGCCGCCCGCAGGTAGGGGCGCAATCCCCCGCCCGTCATTTCAAAGCATTCTTGCGGGCTCTCATCACCATGGAATTGGGCCGTGCAATGGGGTACCAGGGCGCATGCAGCGGCTACTTCGGCGGCGCTGTGGTTCACAAAAAGCAGAACTGGCGCTACAAATGGCGGTAGACGCCGCGCCAGCTCTGCCGCTCGCTCGATGCTGACCCCGCGCGGGCTGGCCGCATACAGCACAAACCCCACGGCATCCGCGCCAGCGGCCACGGCGGCGTCCACATCCTGCTCACGCGTCATTCCACACAGTTTGATGCGGGTGCGTGCGGCATGCATGGTCGGGTTGCTCATGGCAGCCAATCATACGCAGGTGTGCTCTTTGGAATGCCAAAGTGGGTTGGGTAGCGGGGCCCCAAAAAATACAAACCGTCAGGTGAAAACGTCGGCGCGGCGGCATCGCGATTGCGTGCGTGCAGCACGTCCAAAATCCATTGCGGCGATTCAGCACCCTGTCCGATGCGAACCAAACAGCCCATGATGTTACGAATCATGTGGTGCAAAAAGGCGTTGGCTTCGAACTCAAACCGCCAATAGGCGCCCCGCTGAGTTACGTCAAGGGACATCAGGTGCTTGACCGGCGACTGGGCTTGGCACTGTGAAGCTCTAAAAGAACTGAAGTCATGCTCGCCCAATAGGTAGTGAGCTGCCCGTTGGATCGCGCCCGGATCCAGCTTTCGGTAAGTCCAACCCACGCGACCCGCGTCCACGGTAGGCCTCACATCGGATTCGCGTAGCACATAGGCATAGCGCCGCGAGGTCGCGCTGGCTCGGCAATGAAACGCGGTTGGCGTTTCCATGGCCCATTCCACAGCGATGTCACCCGGTAGGTTGGCATTAGTGCCTCGCAGCCACGATTGCTCGCTTCGTTGGACCTCGGTGTCAAAGTGAACCACCTGCATCAGCGCGTGCACACCAGCGTCCGTTCTACCGGCGCAAAGTGTGGAGATGCGGTGTTGTGAAAAACTTTTTAAGGCCGATTCAAGTTTGTCTTGTACGGTCAGCCCAGACAATTGGCTTTGCCAGCCTTGGTAAGCTAGGCCACAGTAGCTAATGCCTAGCGCAATCCGCATGCATGTTCCAGCCTACGGGTTTGTGGCTTGTGAACTCCAGCCATCACGCTAGGTCAGCGAGCAAACTTTTGGCTCTTTTTTGGAGCAGTGCATCACCGCTTGATATCACTTCATCTAGCAAGGCGCGGGCCCCGTCTTTTTCACCAATACCGATAAATTGCACGGCCAATGCCAGAGTGGTTTCAAGCCGCTCGGCATCTTCGGCAGTAATCTGCACGCCCGACGGCGCACGTTTAGATTGGGTTGCGGCCACACCACTCCTTGCGGAAGTTGAACTCGCCAGGTTTGGGGCGTGAGCCATTGTGGGGGTGCTGGTCAAAAGTTCGAAGCTGGGCAAAGTAGCGCTAGGTTGAACGTTGCTGCCAGAAGCCTCCTTGCCAGGCTGTCCTGGAGATTTGGCCGCATCCAAGGTAAACATGGACTGGACAAAATTCTGTGTATCCAGAGGCGTGTTGGCCACCGGTGATGGCTCTGCGGGGAGCATGTATCGGGGGTTGCTGGGGTCCAATTCCCGTCCAAGAGCCTTAACCTGATCCCATTCGTGACCTTCGGTACCCAGCAATTTAGCAACCTCGTTTGCGCTGGCTTCAAAACTAACTGAGTCACCTCGTTTGGCATATATGCTGAGTAACTTGATGTAAATCGCCACCCGGCTAGGTGTTTGGCGCAAGCCCTCTTTCAAAATTTCTTCGGCTGGCAAGTCTTTCCCGTAGGCCAGATAAACCTCGGCTTCGGCCACGGGATCTAGGTCGTTGGATAAATCGAGTTGGGTATCTGGGTAAGCGATAGTGCTGGAGCCGGCGCCTGTTAATTCGGCGGACGTAACTTGCTGCCCTTCGCTCGCAGTCAATGCGAAACTTGAGTCATTGCCCCATTCCGATACCGCACGCGTGTTTGCGGCGGCAAGAGACCCATTGGCGTTGCGTTTGCGGTACCACAGCAACCCACCTAGTGCAGCAATTACCGCCGAAAATCCACCTAAAAGGCTGGGGTTGTGCAGAAGTTCGTTCAGTGTGTCATCTGTTGGAGCGACCACAGCGCTTTGGGTTACAGCGGGCACAACTCCTTTACCGACCTGGGCCTGCGCAACCGCAGCCGAAGCGTCGGGCTTTGCAGGTTCTTGAGCTGCAGCGACAGGTGTGGAGACCACCGTTGCCGGTTGAGCAGCCACTTTCGTCAACTGGTTGAGCTCTTCGATGTTGCGCGAAAGCTCTGCCGCCTGCGTAGCCGCGTCTGCCTTGGTCCTTTGCCGGGCGATTTGCTCCATGCGCTCTTTTTCGGCTTGCTCTTGCACGCTGCCTTTGCTGAGCTTTAAGGCGTCTGTGGAGTTCGTACCCGCGGCCGCAGGAGATGCCGCGTTTTTGTCGCCGGTGCCAGCATTGGGTTTCGCGCCTCCTGCAAAGCGATTGCCGCTGCGAAACGACTGGTTTTGCTGTGCAACCATTTGGCGTGCCTGCGAGCTGCTGAACTTGGACACCGCCGCATCGTCCGGGATGGTGATGATGGACCCGGCCCGGATCAAATTGACATTGCCTCGAATAAATGCGTCAGGATTGGCATTGAGCATGGCCAGCAGCATCTGCTCAACCGTGGCTCCTGCGGGCTTTAGAGATTTCGCTAAATTGCCCGCCGTTTGGCCCGAAGCAATTTCGACTTGCTGGCGCCCTTGGGATTCTTGTCCCAGATCGGTAGCGGATTTTGGCAATGCCGTTACCTGTACCGCTGGAGTGCGTTCGGTGCTCGGTGTCAGCGCGACGGTCCCGGGGGTCGGTGCACTGTTCACTTTTGGACGGGCGTCTTTAACTTCGATATCCACTTTTTCACTGGCCACAGCGGTGACGGGTGCTGGAGCGACGGCAAGTGAGGGGCTTGCAGTTTCCGGGTTTTTTGGCGGATCTAACAACAACCGGTAAGGCCGTACCAGGCGTCCGGAGGCCCAGCTCAGTTCTATTGCCAGGTCAACGAAGGGCTCATTGAGCGGGCGGTTGCCCACCAGTTTAAGATACCGGCTGCCATTGGGACGCAGCAGCATGGATACTTGCATCCCGTTGAGTGCGGCGTTGTACTCAAGTCCCATACCGGCAAATGCTGCTGGTGATGCCAATGTCGGGCTCACCGCTTTGGCCTCGTCGTCGCTCAGGTCAGCAATGTCGATTTCCGCGAACAGATTTTGGCCCAAGGCAGACTGCACCCGAATTTTCCCCAGGGAAACGGCATTGGCAGACGCAGCGCCCAGACACAACATAGTGGCTACCGCAACGGAAACGCCCGAGCGGCTCCAAAAGTGTTTGTTTGAATTCATTGCTACGTCCTACCTTTCCCTGGATCTGAAAATCGCTCCGCGTTCGGTTGTAAGCGAAAACCGCTGGACTTTATTGTCGAAATGCCCAGACACGCCGCCCAACCGGTTTCCATTTTAATTAGGAATAGCACTCCTAAGGTGACGTATTTCACATAAATAATGGACGGGCATTTCCTGCCTAGACCCGCAGGGCCTAGTTTAACCTTGCAAAAGAATACGCAGCATCCGGCGCAAAGGCTCCGCGGCACCCCACAGAAGTTGGTCGCCAACAGTGAATGCACCCACAAATACCGGCCCCATGGCCAACTTGCGCACCCGGCCCACCGGAATCGCCATCGTGCCTGTCACCGCCACGGGAGTCAGGTCGCGGATGCTCGCCTCACGTGTGTTGGGCACTAGCTTGACCCATGCATTGTCAGCGGCGATCATGGCCTCTATGTCGGCTAAGGGCACGTTTTTCCTGAGCTTGAAAGTCATCGCCTGGCTGTGGCACCGCATCGCACCAATTCGAACGCAGAAACCGTCCACCGGCACCGCCGCAGAGCCAAAGCCTTCGCCCTGGCCCAGAATCTTGTTGGTCTCGGCCATGCCTTTCCATTCTTCTTTGGACATGCCGTTGCCAAGGTCCTTGTCGATCCAGGGGATCAGCGACCCGCCCAGTGGCACGCCAAAGTTGGCTGTTTCCGTGGCGCTGAAGGATCGCTGCTTGGCAGCCACTAGTCGGTCGATCTCCAAAATAGAGCTTTTCGGATCGTCCAGGAGCGCCTTGACTTCAGCGTTGAGTGTCCCGTATTGGGTCAGCAACTCGCGCATATGCTGTGCTCCGCCGCCTGAAGCGGCTTGGTAAGTCTGGGTGCTCATCCACTCGACCAAGCCTGCTTTGTAGAGCGCCCCCACGCCCATCAGCATGCAACTGACGGTGCAATTGCCGCCAATCCAATTTTTACCACCCGCAGCCATTGCCTTCTGGATGACGGGCAGATTGACGGGGTCTAAGATGATGACGGCGTCTTTTTCCATGCGCAGGGTGGACGCGGCGTCAATCCAGTGGCCGTTCCAACCAGCGGCGCGCAGCTTGGGGAAAACGGCGGTGGTGTAGTCGCCTCCCTGGGTGCTGATGATGATTTCGCAGCGCTTGAGCGCGTCGATATTGAAAGCGTCTTGCAGCGTGGCTTCGTTCTTGGCCAGAGCCGGGGCTTCGCCGCCGGCATTCGAGGTGGAGAAAAACAGGGGCTCGATCAGGTCGAAATCACCTTCGGTCTGCATGCGGTCCATCAACACCGAACCGACCATGCCGCGCCAGCCAACCAATCCTACTAACTTGCTCATTTCAACGCCCTTTCAGTTTTAAAACATGCCCAGACCTGGCTGTTTGCCCGGCTCGTCTGGCCGGGGGGGCGCACGACGAACCGGAGCTGGATCAGCCCTTAGTGGTCGTGGTTTTGGTGGTGAATGCACGCGCACCGTCATCTGCCGCAAAGGCAATGACGTTGTTCAAGGTGAACCGGTAGGCGTGAAACATACACATGATTGTAACTAGACCGACTTATGGCTTACTTTTGCACAGTTCCGCTTGGCCTGAGGCCGAAAATGCCACGTTCCAGTGCGGACTTTTTTTCTTTAGGCTAACGCCTTCACCACCGCATCGCCCATCTCCAGCGTGCCAACTTTGGTCGTGCCGGCGCTATAAATGTCGGAGGTTCGCAAGCCCTGGCTGAGCACGGCATCCACTGCGGCTTCGATGCGGGCAGCGGCTTGGGGCTGGTTCAGGCTAAAGCGCAACATCATGGCCGCGCTCAGGATGGTGGCCAGCGGGTTGGCAACGCCTTTGCCGGCGATGTCGGGTGCGCTGCCGTGGCTGGGCTCGTACAGGCCCTGGTTCTTGGCGTTCAGGCTGGCCGAAGGGAGCATGCCGATGCTGCCGGTCAGCATGGCCGCAGCATCACTCAAGATGTCGCCAAACATGTTGCCGGTGACCACCACGTCAAACTTCTTGGGCGCTTTGACCAGTTGCATCGCGGCGTTGTCCACATACATGTGGTCCAGCGCCACGTCGGGGTACTGCAGGCCTATCTCGGTGACCACGTCTTTCCAGAGTTGGAAGGTTTCCAGCACGTTGGCTTTGTCCACGCTGGTGACGCGCTTGCCGCGTTTGCGGGCAGCCTGAAAGGCCACATGTGCAATGCGCTCGATCTCGGGGCGAGAGTAGCGCATGGTGTCAAAAGCCTCTTCGCTTCCGGGGAAGTGCCCGTCGGTGGCGACGCGCCGGCCGCGTGGCTGGCCAAAGTAGATGTCGCCTGTGAGTTCGCGGATGATCAGAATGTCCAGGCCCGACACCAACTCGGGCTTGAGGCTGGATGCATCGGTGAGTTGCTTATAGCAAATCGCCGGGCGAAAGTTGGCGAACAGACCCATGTTTTTGCGCAGGCCCAAAATGGCCTGCTCGGGCCGCAGCGGGCGGTCCAGGGTGTCGTATTTCCAGTCGCCCACCGCGCCAAAAAGCACGGCGTCGGAGGCCATCGCCAGTTTCAGGGTGGAATCGGGCAGCGGGTGACCATGGGCCTCAAAAGCGGCGCCGCCGACCAGGGCGGTTTCCAGCGTCAGGTCCAGGTCCAATACCTTGAGAACCTTGATGGCTTCGGCCACGATTTCGGTGCCGATGCCGTCGCCCGGTAAAACTGCAATTTTCATGGTGTCCTTGGGAAACTAAATACGTAAAAAAATGATCAGCTCACCATCGAGCGGGCCAGCCAGGGCTTTTGCGCCAGGCGTTGGGCTTCAAAGGCGCGGATCTTGTCTGCCTGGCGCAAGGTCAGGCCAATGTCGTCAAAGCCGTTTTGCAGGCAAAACTTGCGAAATGCCTGCACTTCAAACGGGATTTCCTCCCCCTGGGGCCGCACGACGACCTGGCGTTCCAGGTCCACCGTCAGCGTAAAGCCTGGAAAAGCCAGCGCTTCGTTGAATAGTTGGTCCACCGTCGCCTCGGGCAATACGATGGGCAGCAAGCCATTCTTAAAACTGTTGTTGAAGAAGATGTCCGCAAAGCTGGGCGCGATGATGGCGCGAAAGCCGTATTGGTCTAAGGCCCAGGGCGCGTGCTCGCGGGAGGATCCGCAGCCAAAGTTCTTTCGGGCCAGCAAAATGCTCGCGCCCGCATAGCGCGGCTGATTCAGCACAAAGTCGGGGTTGGGTCGTCGGGTGGTGGGGTCTTGGCCGGGCTCTCCGTGGTCCAGGTAGCGCCATTCATCGAACAGGTTGGGGCCAAAGCCGGTTTTGCGGATGGATTTGAGGAACTGCTTGGGGATGATGGCGTCGGTATCGACGTTTTCCCGGTCCATGGGAGCGACCAGGCCTTGGTGCAGATTGAATTTTTGCATTGACAAAAGCCCTTTAGACGAATTTGCGCACGTCGACAAAGTGGCCGTGGATGGCAGCAGCAGCAGCCATGGCCGGGCTGACCAAATGGGTGCGGCCCCCGGCGCCCTGGCGGCCTTCGAAGTTGCGGTTGCTGGTGGAGGCGCAGCGCTCGCCGGGCTCTAGGCGGTCGGCATTCATGGCCAGGCACATGGAGCAGCCGGGTTCGCGCCACTCAAAGCCAGCGGCGATAAAAATCTTGTCCAAGCCTTCGCGTTCGGCCTGTTCTTTGACCAGGCCGGAGCCCGGGACCACCAGGGCCAAGCGCACGTTTTTAGCCACTTTTTGCCCCAACTTTTGTACCAGGGCAGCGGCTTCGCGCATGTCTTCTATGCGGCTGTTGGTGCACGAGCCGATAAACACCTTGTCCACAAAAATATCGTTGAGCGGTTTGCCGGGTGCCAGGCCCATGTAGGTGAGGGCGCGCTCGATGGCGCCGCGCTTGTTGCTGTCCTTTTCTTTGTCGGGATCGGGCACGTGGTCTTCAATGGACAAGACCATCTCAGGCGAGGTGCCCCAGGTTACGTGTGGGGCTATCTGACTCGCATCGAGGTCGATGACGGCGTCAAAGTGGGCATCGGTATCTGAATGCAAGGTTTTCCAGTAAGCCACGGCCTGATCCCATTCGATACCCGAGGGCGAGAGCGGACGGCCCTTGACATAGGCGATGGTTTTCTCATCCACCGCCACCAGACCGGCGCGGGCGCCGCCCTCAATGGCCATATTGCAGACCGTCATGCGGCCTTCCATACTCAGGGCGCGGATGGCAGTTCCAGCAAACTCGATGGTGTAGCCCGTGCCGCCGGCAGTGCCGATTTTGCCGATGATGGCCAGCACCATATCCTTGGCGGTGCAGCCCTTGGACAAGACGCCATTGGCGCGGATCAGCATGTTTTTGGCTTTTTTGGCCAGCAGGGTTTGCGTGGCCATCACATGCTCGACCTCGCTGGTGCCAATGCCGTGTGCCAGAGCTCCAAAAGCGCCGTGCGTGGAGGTGTGGCTGTCGCCGCAGACCACCGTCATGCCGGGCAGGGTGGCGCCGTTTTCCGGGCCAATCACGTGCACGATTCCCTGGCGCTTGGACATGAAGGGGAAAAACGCCGCTGAGCCAAACTCGGCGATATTGGTGTTAAGCGTGGTGATTTGCTCTTTGCTGACCGGGTCGGTAATGCCGTCGTAGCCCAGTTCCCATCCTGTGGTGGGTGTGTTGTGGTCGGCGGTGGCGACGATGGAGCTCACGCGCCAGACCTTGCGCCCGGCCTCGCGCAGACCCTCAAAGGCCTGGGGGCTGGTGACTTCGTGGACCAGATGGCGGTCTATGTAGAGGATGGCGGTGCCGTCTTCTTCGGTATGGACGACGTGTTCGTCCCAGATCTTGTCGTACAGGGTGCGGCCCATGGAACTTCCTTGTGTGCGGGCTGGCATTTTATGCCGAGGGCGCCGCATGAAAAATGCCCCGCAGGGCGGGGCATTGGAGTGGATTCGCAGGCGGCTTATCGCTTGGCGATTTCTACTACGTCGCGCCGTTGCGCGCCGGTGAATAGCTGGCGTGGGCGGCCAATTTTGTATTCGGGGTCGCCAATCATTTCGTTGAGCTGGGCAATCCAGCCTACGGTGCGTGCCAGGGCAAAAATACCGGTAAATAGTTTCACTGGGATGCCGATGGCGCGCTGCACGATGCCCGAATAGAAGTCTACATTGGGGTAGAGCTTGCGCGAGACGAAGTAGTCGTCTTCCAGGGCGATTTTTTCCAGCGCCTTGGCCAGCTTGAACAGCGGGTCGTTTTCAAGGCCCAGGGCGGCCAACACCTCGTTGCAGGTTTCTTGCATTAGCTTGGCGCGGGGGTCGTAGTTTTTATAAACGCGGTGGCCAAAGCCCATGAGCTTGACGCCAGAGTTCTTGTCCTTGACCTGGTTCATGAAGTCGCCGACCTTGGACACGCCGCCCATGGCCTGGATTTCTTCGAGCATGTTCAGGCAGGCTTCGTTCGCGCCACCGTGCGCCGGGCCCCACAGGCAGGCGACGCCTGCAGCAATAGCGGCAAACGGGTTCGTGCCTGAGGATCCGCACAGGCGCACCGTAGAGGTGGATGCGTTTTGTTCGTGGTCGGCGTGAAGTACAAAAATACGGTCCAGTGCGCGCTCAATGACGGGGTTCACCATATAGGGCTCGCAGGGCGTCGCAAACATCATGTGCAGGAAATTGCCCGCGTAGCTGAGGTCGTTCTTGGGGTACATAAAGGGCTGACCCACACTGTATTTGTAGGCCATTGCTACCAATGTGGGCATTTTTGCGATCAGCCGGATGGCCGAAATCTCACGGTGTCCCGGGTTGTTGATGTCGGTGCTGTCGTGGTAGAAGGCCGATAGGGCCCCCACCAGACCCGTCATGATGGCCATGGGGTGCGCATCACGGCGGAAACCGCGCAGGAAAAATTGCATCTGCTCGTTGACCATGGTGTGATGGGTCACATTTTTGGTAAACGCAGCCTTTCCAGCCGCATCGGGCAGGTTGCCATACAGCAGCAGGTGGCAGGTTTCCAAGAAGTCGCACTGGGTTGCCAATTGCTCAATCGGGTAGCCACGGTACAAAAGTTCGCCTTTGTCGCCGTCGATGTAGGTAATTGCCGACTGGCAGGCCGCCGTGGACAAAAAGCCGGGGTCGTAGGTGAACATGCCGGTTTGGGCATAAAGCTTGCGTATGTCAATTACATCGGGGCCTATGCTGCCCCCGTACACTGGAAGCTCCACACTGGGACTGCCGTTGCTGAAGGACATAGTGGCTTTGTTGTCAGCTAATTTCATCTCAGAACCTTTCAACGAGTTTCTCTCACCATTGTCAAAATTTCACGGAGGTCGGCGCGATCAAGCGTTGCCTCCATCTGCGCCAGAGACTTGCGGGCCAAAAAAAGGTCCAGCAAATCGTTGTCGCTCAAATCCATCAATTCACCCAGTGCGTCTGCCTGCCGAAC
>CAMDKE010000025.1 GCA_945901215.1 Comamonas sp. lk | reverse complement strand
GAAGGCCAGGGCTACTCGGTGGTGCGCGAGTTCTGCGGCCACGGCATCGGCCAGGTCTTCCACGAAGAACCCCAGGTGCTGCACTATGGCCGGCCCGGTACGCTGGAAATGCTGGTTGAAGGCATGACCTTCACTATCGAACCCATGGTCAACGCCGGACGCAAAGAAATCAAAGAAGGGCCGGAAAAAGATGGCTGGACCATCGTCACCCAGGACCGCTCTCTGTCCGCGCAGTGGGAGCACACCGTGCTCGTCACCCCCACCGGTTACGAGGTGCTCACGCTATCGGCGGGCAGTCCACCAACCCCTGCGTTCGTGACCCCTAGCCCCTAAACCCTTGCGCCCGCACCCGCGTACATGACCGAGCTCCAGGTGCTGCGCACCGCCTACCGGGCGCAAAAGGCGCAGCTCCTGCAAGGTTTGTTGGCACCCGGATTTCGGCCACGCGGCGTCCACAAGTTGTTGCGCGAGCTTTCGGCCCTGACCGATGCCTTATTGGCCACCCTATGGGAGCAAGCCAAGCTGGATGCGCCGTGCGCCTTGATCGCCGTCGGCGGCTACGGCCGCGCAGAACTTTTCCCCTACTCCGACGTGGACGTCTTGGTGCTCCTTCCGGACCAACTGGATGGAGACCCCGGCCTGCCCAAGCGCATCGAGCAGTTTATTGGCAACTGCTGGGATGCCGGGCTTGAAATCGGCTCGAGTGTGCGCACCGTTCAGGAATGCGTGAACGAAGCCAGCAAGGACGTGACCGTGCAAACCGCGCTCTTAGAGTGCCGCTTCCTGACGGGTGACGCATTACTGGTTAAGCGCTTTAAAACTGAGTTCTTTGCCGCCCTGGACCCCCAGGCCTTTTTTGTTGCCAAGACACTAGAGCTGCGCCAGCGCCACACCAAGTTCGAGGACACCCCCTACTCCCTGGAGCCCAATTGCAAGGAGTCGCCCGGCGGCATCCGAGACCTGCAAGCGGTTTTGTGGGTGGCCCGGGCGGCACATTTGGGCTGGAATTGGACCGAACTGGCGCATAACGGGCTGGCCACCGACTTCGAGATTGCACAAATCCGGCGCAACGAGTCGCTGCTGTTTTTAATTCGCGCCCGCTTGCATCTGATCGCCAAGCGGCGCGAAGACCGGCTGGTCTTTGACCTGCAAACACCGGTAGCAGAGGCCTTTGGCTATACCGCACCCACTGGCGCACGGGCTTTGGTGCGCGCCAGTGAGCGCCTGATGAAGCGCTACTACTGGGCAGCCAAGGCGGTCACCCAACTCAACCAGATTTTGCTGATGAATATCGCGGAGCGGCTCAACCCCTCCACGCACACCTTGCGCCCGATCAACCAACATTTCAACGACAAAGCCGGCATGCTCGACGTGGCCAGCGACGACGTGTACCAGCGCCAGCCACACGCGATTTTGGAAACGTTTTTGGTCTACCAAACCACGGTAGGCGTCAAAGGCCTCTCAGCCCGCACACTGCGTGCGCTGTACAACGCGCGCGGCCTGATGGACGCCGCCTTTCGCCGCGATCCGGTGAACCGCGCCACTTTTCGCGCCATCCTGATGCAGCCTGGCGGCATCACCCACGCCATGCGGCTGATGAACCAGACCTCGGTGCTGGGGCGCTACCTGTGGGTGTTTAGGCGGATCGTCGGGCAGATGCAGCACGACTTGTTTCATGTGTACACGGTGGACCAGCACATCCTGACGGTGCTGCGCAATGTGCGGCGTTTTTTTATTGTGGAGCACGCACACGAATACCCGTTTTGCTCGCAACTGGCCTCGGGCTGGGACAAGCCCTGGCTGCTGTACGTGGCCGCGCTGTTTCACGATATTGCCAAGGGGCGCGGCGGCGACCACTCCGAGCTGGGTTGTGTGGAGGCGCGGCGCTTTTGCAAACAACACGACATCGAGGCCGACGACACGGCGCTCATCGAGTTCTTGGTGGCCGAGCACCTGACCATGAGTCGGATTGCGCAAAAGTCGGACCTCAGCGACAGCGCGGTGATTGCCAAGTTTGCCCAGCGCGTGGGCAATGAGCGCAATCTGACCGCGCTTTACTTGCTCACGGTGGCCGACATACGCGGCACCTCGCCCAAAGTCTGGAACGCTTGGAAGGGCAAGTTACTCGAAGACCTGTACCGTTACACCATGCGGGTGCTGGGCGGTCGGGCGCCCGACGCCGACGCCGAAGTGGAGGCGCGCAAACGCGAAGCGCTGGTCAACCTTGCCCTGTACAGCCTGCCGTTTGAAGCGCACAAGGCACTGTGGGATACGCTGGATGTGAGTTACTTCATGCGCCACGAGGCTGGTGACATTGCCTGGCACGCCAAACAACTGTCACGCCATGTGCAAACCACAACGCCTGTGGTACGAGCACGCCGCTCCACCCTTGGCGAAGGCTTGCAAGTACTGGTCTACACCCCGGACCAGCCGGACTTGTTTGCCCGCATTTGCGGCTACTTTGACCAAGCCTCGTTCAGCATCGTGGACGCCCGCGTACACACCACCCAGCGCGGGTATGCGCTCGACACCTTTGAGGTGGTTACTTCCGCTGGCATGGAGGAACACTACCAGGCGCTGACCAGCATGCTAGAGACCGAGCTGGCTCTGGCCATCGCCACTGCGGGGCCGCTGCCCCAGCCATCCAAAGGGCGTATCTCGCGGCGGGTCAAGAGTTTTCCGATTGCGCCGCGCGTCACCCTTCGACCCGATGAAAAGGCGCAAAACTGGCTCCTTAACATTTCCGCTAGCGACCGTCCGGGCCTTCTGTATTCGGTGGCACGGGTGCTGGCGCGCCACTGCATTGAAGTGCAACTGGCCAAGGTCACCACGCTGGGCGAACGGGTGGAAGACACGTTCTTAATCCACGGCGTCCAGCTTCAACATAACAAGACACAGATTGACATCGAAACCGAGCTGCTGGAATCGCTGGCGTCCTGACACAATACCGGCGCCCCAAGCAAGCCACCACCGAACCGGAGACACCGAATGAAGCCCCACGCCAGCACATCCGCCCTGAGCCGACGCCGCCTGTTAGGCGCTTGTGCCGCACTCGGTGCGAGCAGCCTGAGCGCGCTGGCACAAAGCAAAACCGTGCTGCGTATCTCCAGCCCGGCGGTGCCCGACGACTGGCACGCCAAGATGTGGACCGTGTTCAAGGACAGCCTGGACAAAAGCGCGCCTGGTGAATTTGACGTGCAAATCAACCTCAACGCCACGCTGTTCAAACAAGGCGCCGAGTCGGCGGCCATGGCGCGCGGCAACCTGGAACTGGCCACGCTGTCGGCCTTTGATATCGCCAAGTTCGTACCCGACTTCTCGGTGTTTACCGCCGGCTATATGGTGCGCGACCCGGCGCAGCAGCAAAAGATATTCCAAGGCCCCATTGGCACGGAAATGTTCAAGGCCGTGGCCGACAAAATGGACGTCACGCCCCTGGCCACCGCCTACCTGGGCACGCGCCAGCTCAACCTGCGCGAGGTGCGCAAGGTCCAGACGCCGGCCGACCTCAAGGGCGTCAAGCTGCGCATGCCCGGTTCCAAGGAATGGCTGTTTTTGGGCGAGGCCCTGGGCGCCACCGCCACGCCGCTGGCCTTCGGCGAGGTCTATCTGGGCCTGAAAACCGGCACCATCGACGGCCAGGACAACCCACTGCCTTCGGTGCGCGCAGCCAAGTTTTACGAGGTGACCAAGCAAATCGTGCTCACCAGCCACCTGGTTGACAGCCTGTTTATCACTATCGCCAACAAAAGCCTGGCCGCCCTGACGCCGGCCCAACGCCAAAAGGTAATGGCCGCCGCCCAGGCCGCGGCCCAGTACAACAACGAGAACCGCATCAAGGAAGAGTCCCAATTGCTGGACTTCTTCCGCAAAGAAGGCCTGCAAGTCACTACACCCGACCTGGATGCCTTTCACAAGGCGGTGCAACTGCGCTACCAAAACTCGGACTACGCCAAAGCCTGGCCCCCTGGTCTGGTCGAGCGGATCAACGCGGTACGCTGACACCGCATGCCAAGGCCCAACGCCGAAGTGGCGCCGTCCAAGCCCTGGCGCCAGCGCCTGACCAAGGCTTGGCGTGGCGGCACGCAGGCGGTGTCCGGCCTGCTGTTTCTGGCCTTGTTTGGCGTGTTCATCGTTCAGATCACCGCCCGCTTTGGTTTCAATAAGCCACTGGCCTGGACCGACGAGGCCGCCGTCATCCTTTACCTGTGGGTGATTTTGTGGACCGCCGCCTGGGTGGTGCCCGAGCGCGAGCATGTGGTTTTTGACCTGCTGTGGAACCGTGCCAGCCGCCGCACCCGCCAGGCCATGCGCATCCTGGGCAATCTGCTGGTCGGCGGTCTGGCCGCTGCGGCCCTGCCCGCGAGCTGGGACTACGTGCACTTCATGGGTCGCGAAGGCTCGCCGGTGCTGGGCGTGTCATTTATGTGGATTTACCTGCCCTTCGTGATGCTGCTGCTGGCGTTAGTACTGCGCTGCGCCTGGGCGACCATTGAGGCGGTGCAGGGGCGCGGCCTGGACTCGGAGTTGCGCCTGTGAGGCCCGCGCCATGAGTTCGGGCCTGCTCGTGCTAGCGGGCGTGCTGGTAGCCGCGCTTTTGCTGCGCATGCCCATTGGCTTTGGCATGCTGGCCGCTGGCATTGGCTACCTGCTGGCCACGCACCAGGACCTGGGGCTGGCGGCCGAACAGGTGAGCAACGGCCTGTACAACAGCTACGTGCTGCTGGCCGTGCCGCTGTTTGTGTTTGCCGCCAACCTGATGAACGCAGGCACGGTCAGTGAACGCATTTTTGACTTTTGCCGCATTTTGGTGGGCCGGATGCGCGGCGGGCTGGCGCAGGTGGATATCTTGGTCAGCGTCATCTTCTCGGGCATGAGCGGCAGCGCCATTGCAGACGCCGCCGGCCCCGGCCTGGTCACCATCCGCCAAATGCTGAAAAAGCCCGAGTATTCGCCTGGCTTTGCCGGGGCAGTGGTGGTGGCCAGCGCCACACTGGGGCCCATCATCCCGCCCTCGATTCCGATGGTGATTTACGCCATGGTCTCTGGCACCTCGGTAGGGGCGCTGTTTTTGGGCGGCGTGGTGCCCGGGGTTTTGATGGCCGGTTTAATGATGCTGGTGGTGCACTGGATTGCGGTGCGGCGCAACATGCCGCGCGAGACACCGGTGCCACGGTCCGAATGGGCCACTCTGGCCTTTCGTGGCGCCCTGCCAGTGTCCATGCCGATTGTTTTGCTGGGCGGCATTTATTCGGGCGCCTTCACGCCCACCGAGGCAGCAGCGGTGGCGGCGCTGCATGCGCTGCTGCTCTCCACGCTAGTGTTTCGCGCTTTAAGCTGGCGCAGTTTTTGGGCCGTGGTGCTGGAGTCGGCGCGGGGCAGCGCAGTCATCACGCTGATTTTGGCCGGCTCCTTCATGCTCAATTACGCGCTCACCGCCGAAGGCGTGCCCCAGGCGATGGCGCAGTGGGTGGCGGGCATGCAGTTGTCGCAGATTCAGTTTTTGCTGCTGGTCAACCTGCTGTTTTTGGTGCTGGGATGCTTTTTGGACGTGTCGGTGCTGCTGCTGGTGTTTGTGCCCATGCTGCTGCCCGCAGCGCGCCTGCTGGGCGTGGACCTGGTGCACTTTGGCGTGCTGGTGGTACTGAACATGATGATCGGCCTGATCCACCCGCCTTTTGGCATGCTGCTGTTTGTCACCAAGGCGCTCACCGGCATTCCGATTGGCGACATGGTGCGCGAGGGTTGGCCCTTTTTGCTCATGCTGCTGGCCCTGCTGCTGGCCATGACGTTTTTCCCGCAAATCGTGCTCTGGCTGCCGCACACCATGGGCTACGGCGCGCACTAGAAAGTACAGACCTGCGTGCGTCGGCAACTTGGCGCCGCGCCAAAATCTCTAGAGTTTTTGCGCCCCGGCCAACTTGGCCAGCGCCTTGTCAAACGTTGCCAGCGGCGTGTGACCGGCTTTGCGTGCAATCGCCAGCACCAGGCAATCCGAAAAGCCCAAGGCCGGTTTAGTGCGGAATTGACCCAGCGCGACCTCCACAACATCGGCGTCTTGCAGCACCAGCGTTTCATGGATGAGCAGCAGGTCCAGGGCAGCAATCATTTGCTTTGGGGTACGCTCATACACCGTATCAAGCACCCAGATCGCCTCGGCCAGCACCAAGTGCGACACCCAGGCACCCTTGGCAATGGCCTGGTCGGCAGCCAGGGCCTGCGCCGCGTCATCGCGCGCCAGCAGCCGCACCAACACGTTGGTGTCAATCGCCAGCATGGCGGCGGCGCATTTTTTCTCGAATACCCTGTTTGAGCGCGTCCAAGGTTTTGGCCGGGGCCGGGGCCGCAGGCCGGTCATCGGAAAACAGCGCCGTGTGTACCTCTTGGGTGCTGTGGCGCCGGGCACGATCGACGACGATCCGATCACCCTCCTGACTCCACACCAGCACCGAGCCAGGCATCAGGTGTAAAAAATTGCGCACGGCAACAGGCACCGAGACCTGGCCTTGCGAAGTTAGTTTGGTTTGCAGTTTTTGCATGCTGGCATGCTAGCACTTTACCGGGGTAATAGGAAATAGCCCGCCGCTACTTGGAACGCAATGCCGCGTGGATACGCCGGGTCATGCGCCACACGCCCCACAACACCAGCGGCATCAATAGCCCGGTAGCAACATCAGGGTCCACCGCAAAACCCGCCGCCCTTAGCGCCTTGGTGCCGTAGTACAAAAGGCTGACCACGTAATACGAAATGGCCGCAATCGACAACCCTTCCACCGTGGTTTGCAGGCGCAGCTGCATTTCTTGCCCGCGCGTGAGCTTTTCCAGCAATTGCTGGTTTTGCAGCTCGGTAGCAATGTCTACACGGGTTCGCAAGAGCGCACTGGTGCGCGAGACGCGCTCGGACAAGGTTGCCAAGCGCTGGGCGGTGGCGGCCACGGTTGCAATGGCTGGTGAGAGGCGGCGCTGCATGAATTCGCCAATCGTGGGGCTGCCAGGCACCACTTTTTCTCGCAGCTCAGCAATGCGCTGCCCCACCAACGTGTAGTAAGCCTGGGTGGCAGAAAACCGGTAGCTATGCTCGGCAATGTTGCGCTCAACCCGTGCGGCCAAGGACACCAAATCGTCGAGCAGCTCTTGGTCGGACGCGGACTTTCCTTCCAGCCGCGCGGTAATGTCTGCAAGCGCGCCTTCGGCCTGCGCGAGCAGGGGGCCGAGCTGCTTGGCCACAGGCAGGCCGCGCAAAGCCATTAGACGGTAAGTTTCGAGTTCAAGCAGACGCTGCGATATGCGCCCGGCGCGCGCGGGGCTGGTACCCAAGGGCGCCACTACGAGGATGCGCTCAAAGCCGTCGGGTCCGATACGAAACTCAGTAAACGCACACGAATGGCCGTTGCCCAGCATAGAGGCCACCACCTCAGTGCCGCCCAACCACTCTTGGGCTTGCTCCATGCAGGCAGCACTGTTGTCCAAATCCCCATGCACCATGGCCAGTTGCACCGCGGCCACCGTGTGGCCCGGGATTGCGCGCAGCCACTGTGCGGGCACGGCCAGATCGGCTGCTAGGTTGGCCGTGCGGTGCACCGAGTCCGATGCGCTGAGCAACTGCACGATGGAGTAGCGGGTGAACTCGGTGTGGCGCTCCCACTTCACCGTACAGCCCTCCAGGCGCAAGCGCAAAAAATTGTCGTTCAAGCTTTGCAGCGCGAGTTCGCTTTGGCCCGGCAGCTTGCACAGGTGCTCCCACTCCTGCTGACGCGATGCGTTGGCATTGAGCACGGCCACAAAAACCACCAGGGTGGGCAACTGCAAACTAGCGGGGGGCCGCGCGTGAACCTCGTTGTGCAAGGGGACGCGCAGCACGTCGTCTGCTGGCAAATTGGGGGCGTGGTCTTGAGGGTTCATGGGCCGATTTTGCACCTTCCAGGGTGGGCCGTACAGGTGCTACACAGGGTTAACAAGCGAGCCGAAAATTCGCATGGCACGACCTGTGCTTGTGCCCAGCCAACCGTCAACACTTTGACAGCGCTTGCGGTTGCCGCGCAGGGCACTCAAAGACCTATCCAGTGCGGGCGGCTATCAAGGGCGTTACGCAATGCGCCCGAAAACGAGGAGTAGCGGACATGGCAAATGACTTCGAAATCAAGTCGCTGCACTGGGAAACCCAGTCCGGCGGACACAGCGATGGCAGCGACGAACGCCGACACCGGCGGGAGTTGCGCATGCGTGCCTTGTTCAACGCCCTGCAAACCGGCCCCATTGACGCCGCACGCCTGGCATTCACCGCATTGATTGCCAGCGACGCCGACCTGGCCCACAACGCCAGTCTCGGTCGCATCGGGGCGGCCCTGCAAAGCAGCAACCTGGCCCTGGCCTTGCGCCTGGCCATAGACATGCAGGCCGACAACCCCAAGGCCTTCAAAGGCTTTGGCCTGCCCACGCGCACGCCCGACAACAGCACCAAAGCCCCGGCAAAAACCGGCTTTGTCGGTGGCTTTACGGGCCGCTTTTTTGACGTCTCTGCGTAAAGCACGCTGTGCGACCGCCGCTGCGCGCGGCAGAAATGTACCTGCGTCCTGCGGCGTACCATGGCAGCGCAGCACTGCCTCGGCATGAGCAGGGCGCACGCCGCCCTGAGGCGCCAAGGCTAAGCGAAAATAGCGCAGCCGCAGCACTCCCGGCCCATCACCCACACCAGCTAAAGAACACCATGAACATCTACGACACCCTCGCCTCCCTGAACATCACCCTGCCCCCCGTGGCCGCGCCAGCAGCGGCCTACGTGCCCTTTGTGCAGACCGGAAACTTGGTCTTTTTGAGCGGTCATATTGCCAAAAAAGACGGCAAGGCCTGGGTCGGCCAGTTCGGTGCCAACATGGACACGGCCGAAGGCAAGCTGGCCGCCCGCGCCATTGCCATTGACCTCTTGGGCACGCTGCACGCGGCCGTGGGTGACCTCAACCGGGTTACGCGCATCGTCAAACTCATGTCCCTGGTCAATTCCACCGGCAGCTTTACCGAGCAGCACCTGGTGACCAATGGCGCCAGCGAACTGATTGGCGAAATCTTTGGCACCACCAAAGGCGCCCACGCCCGCAGCGCCTTTGGCGTGGCCCAAATCCCCATGGGCGCGTGTGTGGAGATCGAGATGATTGCCGAGGTGGGTGGCTAAAACCCTTGCGAATTACTTAGCTACCCGGGGCAAACTCGCCACCCGCAAGCGCACATGCGCGTCCCCTTGCCGGTCTGCGGGTAACTGCTGCTTGGCCTGCAGGTAGTGGTGGGTATAAACGTCCAAGTAGGCCTCAAGCGTGTGCGCGGCGGGCAAGTCGCCCGCCAGTTCCAGGCACAGTGCGGCAACCTCGCTGGTGCAAAAGTGGTCATCACGCCGGGAGCGGCGCAGCTGGTAGCGTGATAGGTGTGCGGGTTGCAGGCTCAGCACCGGCAGCGCATCCAAGTAAGGGCTTTTGCGAAACATCTTGCGCGCCTCGGCCCAAGTGGCGTCTAGCAGGATGAACAGCGGCCGTTTGCTCGGCAGCCCGCCGTCCTCTGCGTGAGACGCCACATCCACCGTGTCCACTGTGTGCACCACCCGCTCAGGCCGCACAAATTCACCCGGAAACACTACATACGGCTGCCACTGCGGGTCGGCCAGCAGGGCTAGCAAAGCTGGGTCGGTTTCGGTGCGCCCCCAGCCAAAGGCGAAGGTGTCGGCCACCACGTCGGCCACCAGCCAGCCGGTGTTGCTGGGTTTGAGCGGTTCAATGTCTGCCATCAACAGGCACACGCCAGCGTGCGTGCTTTGCAACAAACCCAGGCCGCACAGGCAGTGGCTGGGCACCAGGCGGCAACCCGGGCAGCGCAAGCCCTTGATGCCGCCGCGCGCCAAAAACGGCCTGGAACTGCGCGCCAGGCGCTCGGTGCGCAGCCGAGAGACGGCGTGGGGTGGTGGCTGAACTTGGGACCGCTGCGGAGTCCGGATTGCCTGTGGTGCAGGCGGCGCCCCCAGCGCCTCAGGCATAGGTGGGGAACGCAGCGCCAGCGCGCCTAGCCGCGCCCGACATAGGGCATTTTGGTGGCCATCAAGGTCATGAACTGGACATTGGCTGAAAGCGGCAAGTTGGCCATGTGCAGCACCGCGTCGCCCACGTCGCGCACGTCCATCATCGGCTCAATGGCAATACCGCCATGGGCCTGGGGCACACCGCGCGCCATGGGGGCGGCAAGTTCGGTCATGGCGTTGCCAATATCAATCTGGCCACAAGCGATGTTGTACTTGCGCCCATCCAGCGAAATCGACTTGGTCAGGCCGGTAATGGCGTGCTTGGTCGTGGTGTAAGGAGCCGAGTTGGGCCGGGGGGCATGGGCTGAAATCGAGCCGTTGTTAATGATGCGCCCGCCCTGCGGTGTCTGGTCTTTCATCAGCCGGATAGCACCCTGGGCGCACAAAAACGAGCCGGTCAGGTTGACGCTGATGGCGGCTTGCCATTGCTCAAACGTCAGGTCTTCAATGTTCACCGGCGGGGTAAAAACCCCGGCGTTGTTGAACAGCAAGTCCAGCCGGCCAAAACGTTCTTTGACCATGGCAAACAGGCGGTCCACCGCCTCGGGCTGGCCCACGTCGGCGCTAAAGGTGTGGGCGCGTTCGGTGGCAGCCGTCTGGGCTACCTCTTGGAGGGGCTCCAAGCGCCGACCGGCCAGCACCACGGCGTAGCCATCGGCCAGCAAGGCCAGTGAAACGGCGCGGCCTATGCCGGTGCCCGCGCCGGTTACGAGGGCTATCTTGGGGGTGGTTTGCATGCTGCACCTTTCGGAAAATGGGGGCCTGAGGATAGCAGGGCCAAGCTCGGGCACACTGGGCCCGCCGCCTAATCCATGGCCGCCCGGCTCTCAGGTACAAAATCGCTTTTTGTGAAATAGTGACAGCCGTCCCCGGCTTCACACCAAAGGAAATGCAATGCACCACCACAATCTCCTTGGTAAACGGGTCCTGATCACCCACGCCGACCGGTTTATGGGCCCCGAGCTGTGCAAGGTGTTTGCCGAACATGGCGCGACCGTCATTGCCGATACCGACCCGCTGCGCGAAATCGGGGCCCCTGCGGCTGCCGTGGCAGCGGCCGGACACCTGGATATCTTGGTGGTCAACCTGGCCATTGCGGCTCCCGCCACGCCGGCCTCGGCGGTATCAGAACAAGAGTGGGACGACACATTTGCCGCGCTCGTGCACCCCTTGCCCCGGCTGTGCCGCGCCGCCCTACCCGCCATGCTGGAGCGACGCCAGGGGAAGATTTTGCTCATGGGCAGCGCCTCGGCGCTGCGCGGCATGAAGCGCGCCTCCACCTACAGCGCGGCACGGGGCGCGCAACTGGCCTATGTGCAAGCCTTGGGCGTGGAGGTCGCACCTAACAATGTGCAGGTCAACGCCATCGCACAAAATTTTGTTGACAACCCCACCTACTTCCCACCCGAGGTGCAGGCCAACCCGCGCTTTCAGGAGCGTCTGCAGCGGGAAGTGCCGCTGGGGCGACTGGTGGGCGCGCGGGAAGACGCCGAATTCGCTGCCTATCTCTGCAGCGAAGCTGCCAATTGCTTTGTGGGACAGGTGTTCCCCGTTTGCGGCGGCTGGGTGGGGCGCTAGGTCAGGCCCTCAGAAGTGATTACATCAGCGCGTATTTTGTTCACGGATCCATCGCCGCCGAAGGCGGACTGTCAATCAGCGCCTTGAGAATCTGCAACCCAGATTCCAGCTGCTCTACCGAGGCTGGAGCGTTTAGGCTGATGCGAATCGCGTGCGGCGCGGGGGAGCGGCCTACGGCAAAGTGGTCGGCCGTGCGCACCAGCACACCGGCCTGGCGCAGGGCAGCTGAAAACTGGCCGGCGCGCCAAGGCTCGGGCAGGGGCAACCAGATCAGCGGGAAATCGGGGTCGGTCTTGAAGTCCAGGCCCTGCAACACGGCGCGGGCGCGCTCTAGGCGATCACCGGTCATCTGGCGCTGCTGGGTAATCAGGCCCTCCATCGCGCCACTTTCCAACCAGCGGGTGGCAATCTCGGGCAGCAGGGGCGCCACCATCCAGCTATCAGCCCGCATGCTGGCGGCAAACTTGCTCAGCCATGCCGGTGCCGCTTCCACGTAGCCTACGCGCAAGCCCGGCGCCAGCACCTTGGAGAAGCTGCTGAGCAAAAACGACTGCTCGGGCAGCCAGGTAGACAGGGCGGGCAGGGGATTGGCCTGCATGGCGGCGTGCACGCAGTCTTCGATGATGAACAGGCCGTGCGTGCGCATGACGGCGGCCACCGCCTCGCGCCGCGCCATGGGCATGGTGGCACCCGTTGGGTTGTGCAGCGTGGGGGCGCAGTAAACAAACTTGGTATCAAAGGTCTTGGCCGCGCGCTCCAGTGCCTCGGGCACCATACCGTGCTCGTCGGTCTCGATGCCAATGAGCTGCAAGCGCATGGACCTCGCCAGCGCCTGCAGGCCAGGGTAGCTGAGCGACTCGGTCAGCACCGCGTCGCCCGGGCGTGCCACGGTACGCAGCACGCAGGCCAGCCCGTGCTGGGCGCCGTGGGTGACCATCACCCGGTTCCACTGGCCGCTGGTGCCAAAACGGCGCAGCCACTGGGCACCCGCCTCGCGGTGGCGGCGCAAGCCGGTCTCGCTTTGGTAGCTAAGTACCTCGCGCATGAGTTCGGGGTCCGTGGCCAGGCTTTGGAAGGCCGTTTGCAACGCGGCGGATTCGTCGCCCACCATGGCCACGTTGTGCGCCAGGTCAATGGGCTGCTGGTCGGACGATTCACTGGTGGGCACATGCTCGGCGGAGCGCACATAGGTGCCGTCGCCTACGCGGGCGGTAGCCAAGCCCTGGCGCTCCAAAATGGCGTAGGCGCGGCTGATCGTGCCGGTGGTCACCCCCAGACGGCGAGCCAAATTACGCTGGGGCGGCAGCTTTTCACCGGTTGGCACCTGGCCGTTCAATATGGCCTGGGCCAGGTCTTCGGCGATAGACTGGTACTTGGGCTTGCTGCCGTCGCCCAGGCTGGCGGTGGAGATGAGTTGTTCAAAGGACATGGGGCGTCATTTTCTGGGCAATTACTTTATTTGAACGCATTGTCAGCATCCAAACCTCTTGCATAGTACGCCTCGGGGCCTTCAGCCCCTGCGTTTCGCCTACCTAACCCACGCCGCAAGCTTCTGCTACCTTCCTGCCCATGAACGAATACGACTACATCATTGTCGGCGCTGGTTCGGCCGGTTGCGTGCTGGCCAACCGCTTGAGCGCAAGCGGAAAAGACAAGGTGCTTTTGCTGGAGGCAGGTGGCTCGGACCGCAGCCCGCTGATCCAGGTTCCCCTGGGCTATGGGCTGACCTTCTCGGACCCCAAATACAACTGGATGTACACCACGCAGCCCGACGCGGCTTTGGGCGGGCGTACCTCTTTTTGGCCACGCGGCAAGGTGCTGGGCGGCAGCAGCTCGCTCAACGCCATGGTCTACATGCGCGGCCAGCATGCCGACTACGACGAATGGCGCGACGCGGGCAACCCCGGCTGGGGTTGGAGCGATGTGCTGCCCTACTTTAAGAAATCAGAAGACCACGTGTGGGGTGCCTCCGAACACCATGGCGCAGGCGGTGAACTGACTGTGAGCGACTTTGCCGACCAGGTGCACCCGCTGTGTGAACGCTTCCTCAAAGCCGGAGACGCACTGGGCTATGGCCGCACCACCGACTTCAACGGCGCACGCAAAGAGGGCTTTGGCCTGTGGCAGATGACGATTCGCAAGGGCGTGCGCGCCTCGGCGTCGAACGCATTTTTGCGCCCGGCCATGCGCCGCAGCAACCTGACGGTGCGCACCGGTGCGCTGGTCCAGCGCGTGCTGCTCCAGGGGCGCGAAGCCATGGGTGTGGAGTGCGTGGTGGGCAGCGCCACGCAGCGCTTCAAGAGTCGCAAAGAAGTGATTTTGTGCGGCGGCGCCATCAATTCGCCTCAGCTTTTGCAGCTCTCGGGCGTGGGCGACGCGGCCTTGCTAACCCAGAAAGGCGTGCCCGTGGTGCACCACCTACCGGGAGTGGGCCAGGGCCTGCAAGACCATTTGTGCGTGTCTTACTTCTTCAAGTCCAAGGTGCCTACGCTCAACAACACGCTGGG
>CAMDKE010000024.1 GCA_945901215.1 Comamonas sp. lk | reverse complement strand
AGCCGCCCGGATGCCGCCGCAGTTGCTGTGGCCCACCACGATGATGTGTTTGACGCCCAGCGCATCCACCGCGTACTGGATGACCGACAAGGCGTTAAGGTCGGAGTGCACCAGCAAATTGGCCACGTTGCGGTGTACAAACAATTCGCCGGGCAGCAGGCCGACCAGTTCATTGGCCGGTACGCGGCTGTCGGCGCAGCCAATCCACAAATACTCGGGCTTTTGCTGTTGCAGCAAGCGGGTAAAGAAGCCGGCTTCGCGCTCCTCGGTCTTGCGGGCCCAGTCGCGGTTTTTGTCAAAGAGTTCTGTCAGTTCGATGCTCATGGTCTGTTGCTTTCGTCGGTATGTGGCGCAGTGTACGAATCGCCATTTACCCCCACGTTACATGGTCTCGGCGAACAGCTCGCGCCCGATCAGCATGCGCCGGATCTCGCTGGTGCCCGCGCCAATCTCGTACAGCTTGGCGTCGCGCCACAGGCGACCGAGCGGGTAGTCGTTGATATAGCCGTTGCCGCCAAAAATCTGCACGCCTTCACCGGCCATCCAGGTGGCCTTTTCGGCCGTCCACAAGATCACGCTGGCGCAGTCTTTGCGCACCCGGCGCACGTGCTCGACGCCCAGGGCGTCCAGGTTTTTGGCCACCATATAGGCAAACGCGCGCCCGGCTTGCAGCACGGTGTACATATCGGCCACCTTGCCCTGGATGAGCTGGAACTCGCCAATGCTTTGGCCAAACTGCTTGCGGTCGTGGATGTAGGGCACCACGTTGTCCATCACCGCCTGCATGATGCCCAGCGGCCCGCCGGAGAGCACGGCGCGCTCGTAGTCCAGCCCGCTCATCAGTACCTTGGCGCCCTGGTTCAGGCCGCCCAGCACGTTGGAGGCGGGCACTTCGACGTTATGGAACACCAGCTCGCCCGTGTGGCTGCCGCGCATGCCCAGCTTGTCGAGCTTTTGCGCCACCGAGAAGCCAGGCATGTTCTTTTCGATCAAAAAGGCGGTCACGCCGCGCGCGCCCAACTCGGGTTCGCTTTTGGCGTAAACCACCAGCGTGTCGGCATCAGGCCCGTTGGTGATCCACATCTTGCTGCCGTTGAGCAGGTAGTAGCCGCCTTTGTCCTCAGCGCGCAGCTTCATGCTCAGCACGTCGCTGCCCGCGCCGGGTTCGCTCATGGCAAGCGCCCCCACGTGTTCGCCGCTGATCAGCTTGGGCAGGTATTTGGCGCGCTGCGCCTCGTTGCCGTTGCGCTTGATCTGGTTGACGCACAAATTGCTGTGCGCGCCGTAGCTCAGGCCCACGCTGGCGCTGGCGCGCGAGATTTCTTCCATGGCCACCATGTGCGCCAGGTAGCCCATGTTGGCGCCGCCGTATTCCTCGCCCACGGTAATGCCGAGCACACCCAGGCTGCCCATTTTTTGCCACAGGTCCATGGGGAACTGGTCGTGCTTGTCAATCTCGGCAGCGCGCGGCGCGATCTCGGCTTGCGCAAATTCGCACACCGCGTCGCGCAAGGCATCGACGTCTTCGCCGAGTTGAAAGTCCAGGCCGGGCAAATTGTTCATGGGGAAATTCCTTCGGGGTTCAAATCGGGCGCCACAACGGGCTTAGGGCGTGGCGGGCACAGTGGTCAGGGTTTGCTGCATGACGGCGCAGGGGCTTTGCTTTCCGTCGGCGGCCACATGCAGCACATCGGCGGTGGTGACGATGATGCGCCGCCCAGCACGCACCACGCGGCCAGTGGCGCGCAACTCGCCGCCCTGGAAGGCGGCCAGGAAGTTGATCTTGTACTCCACCGTGGTCACTTCCAGGCCCTCGGCTGCTACCGTGAGCGCCGCGTAGCCCCCGGCAATATCGGCCAGCGCGCCCATGGCGCCGCCATGAAAGCCGTTTTGCTGCTGGGTGACCCGGTCGGAATAAGGCAAGGCAACTTCCACTAAGCCGGGCTCTACGCGCAGCAGGCGGGCTTGCAGGTGCAGCATCATGCCCTGGCGGTTCAGGCTGTTGTGGATGCGCTGCCAGAGCGCGTCGGTCACGGGGGAAGCGGTATCAGCGGACATGTGTGGTTTGGGCGGCGGGCGGCTTTTTGGCCTTGGCGGGCCTGTTGGTGGGGGCGTCCGTTTTAGCCAATAAAGCACGGGCCTCACGCTGGTGGACTTTGATTTCGTCCAGATTGGCCTGCAAGTCGGCCATTTGTTCCTCAATGCGGGCGCGGTGGGCGTCGAGCACGGCCAAAAACTTGGTCAGCTGCATGCCGGTGTCGCGCGGGCTGTCGTAGGTCTCGATGATGTCCTTGGCCTCGGTCAGGCTCAGGCCCAGGCGCTTGGCGCGCAGCGTGAGCTTGAGCCGGGTGCGGTCGCGCACGCTATAGACCCGGTTGCGCCCCAGCGGGCCGGTGCGCTCGGGCTGCAAGAGCCCCAGATCCTCGTAAAACCGGATGGCGCGCGTGGTCAGGTCAAACTCGCGGGCTAGGTCGCCGATGCTGAAAGTGGTGCTCATGCCGTGGTCCGAAGAATCCAAAAAAGCGTGTGGAAGTGGGTAAACCGGGGCGACAGGAGCCAAAGTCGGTGCTGTCTACAATCGCCGCAGTTGACGTTTACGTAAACGTCAATTATGAAGCATAAAAGTGAGCCCCATGAACGCACTCGAAGAGCAACTCCACTACCCCCTGGGCGATGCAATGCCCGAACAGGGCCGCTGCATCGAGGTCGCACCCGGCATCAAGTGGATCCGCATGGCACTGCCGTTTGCGCTCAACCACATCAACCTGTGGCTGCTGCGTGACACGCTGGATGGCGAAAACGGCCCGGTGGAAGGCTGGAGCGTGGTGGACTGCTGCATCAGCCGCGACGAGTCCAAGGCCCAGTGGGAGGCGATTTTTACCAACGAGCTCGAAGGCCTGCCCATCCTGCGGGTGATTGCCACCCACATGCACCCCGACCACATTGGCTTGGCGCACTGGCTGTGCCAGCGCTGGAATGTCGCCTTATGGATCAGCGCCACCGACTACCAGGTGGCGCGCATGGCCTGCCTGGGCGACAACGGCTTTGGCGGCGAGCGCTCAGCAGCCTACTTTGCGCAACACGGCCTGACCGACCCCGAATCCGTAGCGAAAATCCGCGCCCGCACCAACTACTTTCCGGCCATGGTGCCGTCCATGCCCGAGAGCTACTGTCGCCTGATGGAAGGCAAGCTACTGCACATCGGCGGACGCAGCTGGCGCTGCATCAGCGGCTACGGCCACGCGCCCGAGCACATTGCGCTGTACTGCGACGAGCTGCAAGTTTTGATAGGCGGCGACATGATGCTGCCGCGCATCTCCACCAACGTCAGCGTCTACGAGCAAGAGCCTGAGGCCAACGCGCTGCGCTTGTTCCTGGACTCGATTGACCGCTTTGCCGACCTGCCCGAGCACACGCTCACCCTGCCCGCCCACGGCAAACCCTTCACCGGCCTGCACATCCGCATCGGCCAGTTGCACGACCACCACCGCGACCGCCTGGCCGAGGTGATGCAAGCCTGCGCCGCAGCGCCGTGCAGCGCGCGCGACATCATTCCGGTGATGTTCAAACGCGAGCTGGATTTGCACCAAATGACTTTCGCCATGGGCGAAGCGGTGGCGCATTTGCACTTGCTGTGGTTTGAAGGGCAATTGCAGCGGCGCTTGGGTGGGGATGGGGTGTACCGCTTTGCGGTGAAGGCGGCGGGCTAAAGCCGCTCGCTCAAGCGCTTGTTTTGGCGCTCACCACTCAGGCGCGCGTTCGGTTTTGAGCGCGCCGCGCTGCACCGGATAGTCCGGCACCACGCTGCGCACCGTGTCCCAGAACTGGGGGCTATGGTTCATCACCCGCAGGTGGCTGAGCTCGTGGGCGACCACGTAGTCGATCACTGGCAAGCCAAAATGCATCAGGCGCCAGTTCAGGCGGATGGAGCCGTCGCTACGGGCGCTTCCCCAGCGGGTGCCCGCGCTGCTGAGCGCCAAGCGCTTGTGCTGCACTTGCAACAAGGGACCAAAGTGCGCCAGGCGCTGGGCAAACAGGTCCAGGGCCTGGCGCATCAGCCAGGCCTGGACCGCGTCGCGGATTTGCGCAGCGCTGGCTGTGGGCGGTAGGGCGACGCGCAACAGGCGCACCGCAGCGCCAGGCAAATGGGCCGTTGTGCCATCAGGCGGGGGCAAGGGGGCGTCGTCTAGCTGGGCGCCCGCGCCGACAAAGCGGTGGCCGGGGTCGAGGTGCAACTGCACCGTACCGCCCAGATAGGGAAACTGTGCACCGTCGCGCCACTCGATGCGGGTCTGGGTTTGCTGCCCCTGGCGATCGCGTGTCTCGCGCAGCTTGCGAACGATCCACTTTGCCTTTTCCTGTAAGGCGGCATCAATCTCCACCAAGGGCGTCCAGCGCGGCGCGCGCACACCCAGGCCGTCGGGCCCAACCACCATGCCAATGGTGCGCCGCTTGCCGCGCACCAGGGCGTAGGCCACCAGCACGCCTTCGAGCTGCACCTCGCGCGTGGCCTGGGGATGGCAAAAGTCGGCACCTGGGCTGGGCGAGGCGCTGGCGGGCAGCACCTCGCTTTTCGGAATCGGCGCAACGGGTTGCGATGGTTTGGCGCGGGCGCGCGGGGCGCCGGGCGCGGGGGGCTGCTGCGGCTGCGGATCAAACAAATCCAGAGTGAAGCGCAACAGAGGGTGCACGCAATACCTCGGCTACTGCTCAGGCGGCGGAATAGGCCTCGGGGTCGAGCCGGTGCATTTCGGTCTCGATCCAGGTCTCCACCTCGCGCATCATTTCTTCGTGGCGGCGGCCTTCGCTGGAGATCGCCGGCCCGATCGACACGTCCACGGTGCCCGGGTATTTGATAAAGGCCTTGCGCGGCCAGCATGTGGCCGAGTTCACCGCAATCGGAAAAACCGGTGCCCCGGTTTGAATGGCCAAGCGCGTGCCGCTGGTTTTGTATTCGCCCTTCTCGCCGCGCGGGATGCGCGTGCCCTCGGGGAACATGATGACCCACACGCCGCGCGCCAGCAGCTCTTTGCCCTGCGACACCACCTTGGCAAAGGCGCGGGCGCGCAGGCTGCGGTCGATATGGATCATGTCCAGCCGCGCCATGGACCAGCCAAAAAACGGCACGTAAAGCAGCTCTTTTTTGAACACAAAGGCCAGCGGGTGCGGCATGATGGCGGGCAGCAAAAAGGTCTCTAGCGTGGACTGGTGCTTGACCAGCAAAATCGCGCCGCTGTTTTTGCCCACGGGCAGGTGCTCCATGCCGGTAACGCGGACCTTGATGCCCAAAATAAAGCGCGCACCAAAAATTGCGCAGCGCAACCAGCCCGCGGCCACCCACCACAGGCGGTCACCGCGTACAAAAATCGACACAAGGATGAGCACCGTGGCCCAGGGGATCACCGTAAGCACCATCCACAGCATGTGCAAGACCGAACGAACAAAAGACATCGGTGATTTACCTCGTGGAGAACAATGTGCCAGCGCCCTGACCTAAGTCTGGGCTACCAAGTAATCGGCAAAAGCCGCTAAGTCGGCGTGCGCCACGGTGTGCGCCGGGTAGTCAGCTGGCAAACTTTGAGCGGTAAAGCCAGCGGCTTTGCCAGTCAGCACCGCATGCGGCTTACAACCCACTGCCACGGCGGCGACCAAGTCGCGCGCCGAGTCGCCCACGCAGGGCATGCCAACCAGGGACACGCCGTAGCGCTCGGCAATTTGCTCAAACAGGCCCGCCGCAGGCTTGCGGCAGGTACACGCTTCTTCAGGGGAATGCGGGCAGTAGAACACGGCGTCAATGCGGCCACCCACAGCGGCGAGCATGCTGTGCATCTTGGCGTGGATGGCATTGAGCGCAGCGACGTCAAATAGGCCACGCCCCAGCCCCGACTGGTTACTCGCCACCACCACATGCCAGCCCGCGTGGTTGATGCGGGCGATGGCGTCCAGCGCCCCCGGCAGCGGCTGCCACTCGTTGGCAGACTTAACGAAATCATCACGGTCCGCGTTGATGGTGCCATCGCGGTCCAGGATGCAGAGTTTCATGATGTGCATGGTGGTGGGCTCGCCTAGGTTGCCAGTTTGGAGAGGTCGGCCACGTGGTTCATGGCGGCATGCAAGCCCTTGAGCAAACCCAAGCGGTTCAGGCGCAAATCGGGTTGCTCGGCGTTGACCATCACATGCTCAAAAAAGGCGTCCACCGGCGCGCGCAGCGCGGCCAGCGCCTGAAGGCTGGTGGTGTAGTCGCCCGCGTCGAACAAGTCCTTGGCCTGCGACAGCACGGTTTGCATGGCGGCGAACAAAGCTTGCTCGGCCGGCTCTTGCAGCAACACCGGGCTGACGTGGGCGTCCACGTCGTCGGTCTTTTTTAGTATGTTGCCAATGCGCTTGTTGGCGGCTGCCAGCGCAGCGCTCTCAGGCAGGGCAGCAAAGGCGCGCACCGCCAGCAGGCGCTTGGGGACATCGCCCAGGCGCTTCGGGCGCAGGGCGAGCACCGCGTCCACTTCTTGCGCGCTGTAGCCTTGCTCGCGCAAGCTGCCTGCCAGGCGGTCGTATAGGAAGTCGACCAGCGCCAACGTGGGATCGGTGATGGGTTCGCCGAAGGTAGGCACCGCAATGTGAAGAATGGGCGTCACGTCCAACGCCAGATCGCGCTCGGTCAGGATGCGAATCAAGCCCAGCGCATGGCGGCGCAGCGCAAACGGGTCTTTGTCGCCGGTGGGCAGATTGCCTATGCCAAACATGCCGACCAGTGTTTCGAGTTTGTCGGCCAGCGCCACCACCAGGCCCACGGGGTTGCGCGGCAGGCTGTCACCGGCAAAGCGCGGTTTGTAATGGTCTTCAATCGCCTCGGCTATCTCGGCAGACAAGCCGTCGTGGCGTGCGTAATAGCCGCCCATGGTGCCTTGCAGTTCGGGGAATTCGCCCACCATATCGGTCAGCAAATCGGTCTTGGCCAGGCGTGCGGCCAGCGCCGCTTTATCCGCCAGTGCATCGCCGCCGAGCAACTGGCCAATGGCGCGGGCGATGGCGCAAACGCGTGCCATGCGCTCGCCTTGGCTGCCAAGTTTGTTGTGGTAGACGACCTTGGACAGGCCATCCACACGCGACTCCAGCGTCTTTTTTCGGTCCTGGTCAAAAAAGAACTTGGCGTCGGCCAGGCGCGGGCGCACCACGCGCTCGTTGCCGCCAATCACGGCACTGGGGTCGGCCGGGCTGATGTTGCTCACCACCAAAAATTGATTGCTGAGCTTGCCTGCGGCGTCGAGCAAGGGGAAGTACTTCTGGTTGGCCTTCATAGTCAGAATCAGGCACTCTTGCGGCACTTGCAGAAACTCCGCCTCAAAGCGGCAGGTCAGCACATTGGGGCGCTCCACCAAGGCGGTCACCTCGTCCAACAGCGCCTCGTCGTCCACTGCTTGCGCGCCCAGCGCGGCGGCAGCGGCCTGCAACTGGCGCGCGATGTCGGCGCGTCGTACCGAGAAGCTGGCGATCACCGCACCGTCGCGCGCCAGGATGGCGGCGTAGTCGTCGGCGTGGGCAAACACCACGGGCGACATGGCCGCCTCAAAGCGGTGGCCATGGGTGGAGTTGCCTGCGCGCAAGCCCAGCGCGGTAACCGGCACCACGGTGCTGCCATGCAGGGCGACCAATCCGTGGGCCGGGCGCACAAAGCTCACCGTAGTCCAACCGGGCAGCTCGCAATCGCGTTCCAACTGGTACTGCATGACCTTGGGGATGGGCAGTTTAGTAATCGCCTCATGCAACGCTTTTTGCAGGCCCTGGGCCAGCGTGGCGCCCAGCACCGTGCTTTCAAAAAACAGGGTTTCGGCCTTACCGTCCGGGGCGCGCTTGAGGCCGGGCACGGCCGATGCGCCCGCGCCCAAGGCTTGCAGCTTTTTCAGCAGCGCGGGCGTGGCGTTACCCGCGGCGTCCAGACCGACGGCCACGGGCATGAGTTTTTGCGAGACGGCTTTGTCGGCAGCTCGCGCAAGGACATTTGTGAGATGAACGGCGAGACGTCGTGGCGAGGCATACGCGGTACAGATGGAGCCCTGCAGCGCCTCCACTGGCTTCACGCCTTTCGCATCGTACGCAGCACGCGTGAAACCACCCACAAAGCCAAGCGACTGTAGTTTTTCGGTAAGCACGTCCGCAAAGCTCTCGCCGAGTCGCCGTAAGACCTTGGGCGGCAGCTCTTCCACAAAAAGTTCAACGAGCAGGTTTTCGGTAGTCATGTTCGGGTTTCCTGCCTTCATGCCACGGTGGCTTTTTTGGGCATCTGCGCAATCCATTCGCGTGGCGCCATAGGAAAGCCCAGGCGCTCGCGGCTCTCCAGGTAGCACTGGGCCACGCCGCGCGACAGGTTGCGGATGCGGCCCATATAGGCCGCCCGCTCGGTCACGCTGATGGCGCCGCGCGCATCCAGCAAGTTAAAGCTGTGGGCGGCTTTGAGCACCTGTTCGTAGGCGGGCAGCGCCAGCGGCACGCCAATCAGGTGTTTGGCCTGTTTTTCATGCGCGGCAAAGGCGGTAAACAAAAAGTCGGTGTCGCTGTGCTCGAAGTTGTAGGTGGACTGCTCCACCTCGTTTTGCCTGTACACATCGCCATAAAGAATCTTGCTCCCACGTTCGTGCGCTGCATGTGAAGGCGCGCCGGTGTCCGTCCAGACCAAGTCGTAGACGTTGTCCACCCCTTGCAGATACATGGCCAGGCGCTCCAAACCGTAGGTGATTTCGCCCGTGACCGGCATGCAGTCGATGCCGCCGACCTGCTGGAAGTAGGTGAACTGTGTCACTTCCATGCCATTGAGCCAGACCTCCCAGCCCAGGCCCCAGGCGCCCAGGGTGGGGTTTTCCCAGTCGTCTTCCACAAAGCGGATGTCGTTTTGCTTCAGGTCAAAACCCAGCGCTTCGAGCGAGCCCAGATACAGGTCCAGGATGTTCGCGGGGGCGGGCTTCATCACCACCTGGTACTGGTAGTAATGCTGCAGGCGATTGGGGTTTTCACCGTAGCGGCCGTCTTTGGGGCGGCGGCTGGGTTGCACATAGGCGGCCTTCCAGGGCTCAGGGCCAATAGCGCGCAAAAAGGTGGCCGTGTGCGATGTGCCCGCGCCCACTTCCATGTCGTAGGGCTGCAAGAGCGCGCAGCCTTGGGCGTCCCAATAGGACTGGAGCGTCAAGATGATTTGCTGGAAGGTCTTCATGGGCTGGGGAGTCAGAGGATGCCACGCACTGCCCGGCTGACACGGGCCAATAAGGTCATATGAATGCGCGTAAACCCTTGATTTTAGGGGCCATTGCCTGCGCTATCCTTTTCCCATCGGAGGAATCGATGGGCGCACAGCAACTGGTTTTGGGTTTGGTCTTGGCGACCATGGTGTTTTCCGTCGCGCTGGAGCTGCGGCTCGATGACTTTCGCCGCGTGGCGCAATCGCCCAAGGCGGTGGTCTGCGGTCTGATCCCGCAGTTCATCTTGCTGCCGGTTGCCACCTGGCTGGCCACGATGGTGCTGGATTTGCCGTCCAACGTCGAGGCCGCCATGATTTTGGTGGCTGCCTGCCCGGGCGGTAGCCTGAGCAATGTGGTGACCCACTTTGGCCGGGGCAATACCGCCTTGTCGGTGAGCATCTCGGCTGTGGCCAGCGTGATTGCGCTGTTTGCTACACCGTTTAACTTCAGCTGGATGGTGGCCACCAACCCCAACACCGCCGCCTGGCTGCAAACACTGGCGATTGACCCGGCGGGCATTTGGTGGAGCCTGTTGCTGCTGCTGGCCGTGCCCATGGCGCTGGGGCTGGCCGCCTCACACCGCTTGCCTGCACTGACGGCGCGCATCCGCAAGCCGCTGGGCAATTTTGCAGTGGCCGCGCTGGTGTTGTTCATCATCGCCGGGCTGATTAAAGAGCGCCAGTTGCTCACTTTGGGTTTGTTGCCGATGTTGCTGATCGTGGTGTTGCACAACGCCAGCGGCCTGGCTTTTGGCTGGACCACCGCCTGGGTGATGCGTGTGAACGAACGCGACCGGCGTGCCGTGATGATTGAGGGCGGCATGCAGAACTCCGGGCTGGCGCTAGGCATTATTGCGCTGCAGTTCAACAGCGACCTGGGCATGGTCACGCTGGCGAGCTTGTGGGGCATATGGCACATCGTCAGCGGCATGGCGCTGGCCCTTATCTGGAGGCAAAAAGATGCTCGACTGGCTGATTAAAGGCGGCACCGTGGTCGACGGCACGGGCGCTGCGCCCTACGTGGCCGATGTGGGTGTGCGCGACGGGCACATTGTGGAAGTGGGCACCATCGCCACCGCGGCCCGGCAAACGCTGCAGGCCCAGGGCCTGTGGATCACACCCGGTTTTATCGACATCCACACCCACTACGACGGCCAGGCCACCTGGGACGACTGCTTTACCCCCAGCATCTACCACGGTGTGACCACGGTGGTGATGGGCAACTGCGGTGTGGGCTTTGCACCGGTGCGCCCTGGGCACGAGGACGATCTGGTCAAACTCATGGAAGGCGTGGAAGACATTCCTGGCGCCGCGCTGCACGAAGGCATCCGTTGGAGCTGGGAGAGCTTTCCCCAGTACATGGACGCCCTGGCCGCCACACCGCGCAGCCTGGACTACCTGGTGCAGGTGCCGCACGACCCCTTGCGGATGTATGTGATGGGCGAGCGCGCCCTGGCCCACACCGCGGCCACGGCCGAAGACATTGACGACATGCGCGCCTTGCTGCGTGAAGCGCTCAAGGCCGGGGCCGCAGGCCTGAGCACGGGGCGCAGCGACAACCACCGCACATCCGAGGGAAAGGATACGCCAGCTGCCAATGCCAGCGCCCAAGAGCTCACGGGCCTGGCACGTGCGTTTGAGGGCTTGAACCACGGTGTGGTGCAAGTAGTGAGTGACTACAACCTGCTGCAGGGGCCCGGCGATTTCGACGCCGAGTTCGAGCTGGTGCAGACACTGGCGCGTGCCAGTGGTCGGCCACTCTCCCTGACCTGGCTGCAGCGCGACCCGGGCGGCGAACAGTTCCACCAGATCCAGGCGCGGGTCGAGGCGGCGGTGCGCGCGGGCTTGCCCTTGTATCTTCAAACCGCCGCGCGCGGCATTGGCGTGATCACGGGTTTGGACGCCAGTTTTCACCCATTCATGGGCTTTCCTGGCTACAAAGAGCTAGCGCACCTGCCCTTGGCAGAGCGCGCTGCGGCGCTGCGCGAGCCAGCACGCAAGGCCCGCATCCTGGCGGAGAAATCGGAACCCCTGGCTGGCGACGGCAGCGCAGTCCCGCCACTGGTGGACATTTTGCTGGGCCAGATCGAGCGCATCAGTGCACGCATGTTCCCACTGGGCCGGCAGCCTGACTACGCGCCCACTGTGCTGCACAGCTTTTATGCACGGGCGCGCCAAGCTGGCACCTCGGCGCTGGAGTCCTTGTACGACTACCTGTGCGCAAACGGCGGAGACGACCTAGTCTACTTTCCCATCTTCAACTACAACGACGGCTCGCTGGCCACGGTGCGCACCATGCTGGACCACCCGCGTGCGCTGAGCGGCCTAAGCGACGCCGGTGCCCATGTGGGCACGGTGTGTGATGCCAGCTTCAGCACCTTCATGCTCAGCCACTGGGTGGCGCAGAGTGGCGCGCAGGCGATGCCCCTGGCGCAGGCGGTGGAAATGATGACGCGGCGCAACGCGCGCTACCTGGGCCTGAATGATCGGGGCGTGATCGCGGCGGGAATGCGCGCCGACCTCAACGCCATCGACCCCGCACGGATCGGACTGCCCTTGCCCGCCCTGGTGCGCGACTTGCCCGCTGGCGGACGGCGGTTTGTGCAACATGCCAGTGGTTACGTGGCCACTTGGGTGGCCGGCGAGCAAGTGCAAACCCAGGGCACGATCACGCCAGCGCGCCCGGGTCGCCTGGTACGCATGGGCCCTGCAACACCCGCCTAGCGCCCCAACCTACAGGCCCAGGAGCGGCGATTAAGCCGCCCGGCGCCGCGACCTGCGGGCCAGCGCCAACACCGCCAAGGCGACCAGCCACAAAGGCCACAGTCCCCAGCTTGAAGCCCACCAGGCAAAAGGCGTCAGCCCCTCGTGGCCCTGCACCTGGCCCACCAGCGCTCCCGCCGTAAAGCGGGGCATCGACGCCTGGACCTGCCCCTGGTGATTCAGAATGACTGTGGCGCCGGTATTGGTCGCGCGCACAAAAGGACGCTGAAACTCCAACGCGCGCATGCGGGAAATATTGAGGTGCTGGTCGATGGCGACGGTGTCGCCAAACCATCCCAGGTTGCTGACGTTGACAAATACCGTGGGCGCCAGCGCCGCGTCGCTAAAGCGCGTGGCCAGCTCTTCGCCAAACAAGTCCTCGTAGCAAATATTGGCCGCCAAACGCTGGCCCTGCACGGCAAACGATGCTTGGCCCAGAGCGCCTCGCTGAAAGTCCCCCAGGGGAATGTGCATCAGGTCAGTAAACCACCGAAAAGCCGGTGGAATGAATTCGCCAAACGGCACCAGATGGTGCTTGTCGTAGCGCAGGCCTTGCGCTGCACCTGGCGCCAAGGCCAGCACCGAGTTGCTGTAGCCCTGTTTTGCGTCGCCCAGCGGCAGGCCCACGATGGCCGACCGGCCAGATGCCGCTAAACCCGCCTTTAAGCCGTTCAAGTAGCCCTCAGGCAGGTCCTGCGGCAGCACCGGCAAAGCCGTCTCGGGCGCAACGACCAAGCTGGTGGTAGCCGCCAACAGCTGTTCGCGATACCAGTCCAATGAGCGGGCCACGCCGGTATCGGGGTCAAACTTTTCATTCTGCGCAATATTGCCTTGCAACAAGGTCACCGACAGCGCACTGCTGCTACGGCTCCAACCATTCCAGGCATCCTGGGTAGCGTAGGGGGCCCACAAGACGGCTACCAGCGCCAGCGAGCGCACCATTCGGTGCTGTCCAGCGCCGGGCTGAGCGTCGCGGCTGGGGCTCGACCAGAGCACGGCGGCCATGGCCAAGCCCGCCGACAAGCCGCCCAGGCCGTAAACCCCCACCCAGGGCGCATAGACCGACAACGGCCCGCTCAGGTGCGAATAGCCGCCCGCACCCCAAGCAAACCCCGTCAGCCAGGTACCGCGCGCCATTTCAGACACCATCCACAGCGCGCCAAAAGCTGCAGCGCCCGACACGCCAGCGCCGACAAACCACGCGCGCCAGGCGGCGCAGGCCAGACCCGCATACAGAGCCAATAAAAGCGCCAGCGCAAGTACGGCGGCTACGGCCAAGATCGGGTCCAAGCCCCCATAGGTGTGCAGCGCGACAAAAAGCCACCAAAAAGTGGCCCCCAGCAGGCTCGCGCCAAAAACAAGTCCGACGAAAAACGCCTCCCCCGCGCTGCGCGTGCGCCGCAAGACATGCGCTAAGCCCAACATGGCGGCAATTTGCAAAAACCACACGGTTTGTCCGGGCGAGAAAAAATGCGCCCAGGGCCAGGCGATGCTGGCCGCATGGGCCGCACCGGCCAGCGCCAGAAGGCTGTATCCGACAAAGCCCAGGGGACGCGGCATCGGGCGGGGCACGGCGCGCGGCAAGCCCATGACCGGCCCGGACGAGCTCACGCCTTGGGCGAAGTCGCCAGCGCAGACACCTTGAACCAGCGCACGGCACCGCCCTTGGTATGCAGCACCACGAACTCTAGTCCGGCAAGCACATGGCGCTCACCGCGCTTGGGCACATGGCCCATTTCATGCGCGACCAAGCCACCAATGGTGTCGAAATCGTCGGCGTCTTGCAGGCTCCCGAAATCCACAGTAAACGCTGTTGCAATGCGCTCAATGGAGGCGTCGCCATTGACGCGAAAGGTTTGGTCCGGTAGGGCAAAAATATCGCCCTCGTCGTCTTCGATATCAAATTCGTCCTCGATTTCGCCGACGATTTCTTCCAACACGTCTTCAATCGTGATCAAGCCAGCCACCCGGCCGAACTCGTCAATGACGATCGCCAGGTGGTTGCGGTAGCCGCGAAAGTCGCGCAACAAATCGTTGAGGCCTTTGGTTTCCGGCACAAATACGGCGGGGCGCAGCAGGGCGCGGATATTGAGTTCGGGCGCACGTTGGAGCTTGAGCAGGTCTTTGGCCATCAAGATGCCAATGATGTTTTCCCGCTCGCCTTCAAACACCGGGAAGCGCGAGTGCGCCGTGTCGATCACGGTGTACAACAACTCGTCCATGGGTGCCTGGATATTGATCAAGTCCATGCGCGTGGCCGCCACCATGACATC